>NZ_VPBP01000006.1:0-95898 GCF_013418685.1 Acinetobacter sp. YH12129 | reverse complement strand
GACCGTGAAACTGGATATTGCTGCAGGCAGCTATAGCGATGCGGCAGGCAATGCTGGTCAAGCCGCAACTGCTTCACATAGCGTGGCAAGTATCGATAGCACAGCCCCAACAGCAACGATTAGCATTGCGGATAATGGCGATGTGAAAATCAGCTTCAGTGAAAAAGTCATTGGTTTCGATGCGGACGATGTACAGGTCACTGGCGGAAAACTGACAGACTTAGCACAACAAGCCGATGGAAGTTGGACTGCTAAAGTCGTGGCGAATGGCAACGATGGAAGTACGGCAAACGTTAAGTTGGATATTGCTGCAGGTAGCTATAGCGATGCGGCAGGCAATGCAGGTCAAGCCGCGACAGCTTCACATAGCGTGGCGAGTGTGGATACCACAGCACCGACCATTACTATCGATGATCTAATCATAACAAATGATCAAACACCAACGATCAGTGGAGAAACTGAGCCGGGTGCATCTGTCTACGTATATATTAAAGACTCTGCAGGCGTGGTGAAATTTGAAGGCCAAGCAAGTGTATTTGCAGACGGTGCTTGGACATTTACACCTCCTCGTAATTTAGATGATGGTGAATATACGGCTGTTGCAATTGCAACGGACAGAGTAGGTAATACAGCTGAAGCAAATGATGGGTTTGAAATCGATACGACTCCGCCAACTGTTGATATTGATGATTTTGATTTCTTTGCAGCTCCAGCTGTGGCTCCGCTCGCTACATTTGTTATGCGAGCGACGACGTTATCCACACCGTCAATTCCACTAACCAACAACAATAAACAGACTTTCTCTGGCACATCGAGCAAAAGTACGGAAGTTCTGATCAATATTTATGATGCTGAAAATAATTTATTGGATTCAGGCTTAGCGAAACTTGATACGGCAACAGGGAAATGGACGTATACACCATCGGTTGCTTTACCAGAAGGATTATTAACTTTAGAAGCTATATCGAAAGATATCGCTGGTAATATCAGTGCACCATCAACTAAACAATTTATTGTCGATACCATTCCACCACTTATTGATATTCATGATGTCGGTGTTATTACAGATCCATCTCCAAGTTTTAGTGGAAAAACTGAAAAAGGTGTAACTGTTACCGTAAGTGTGAAAGATCAACTCGGAAATGTGGTAGAAACAGGACAGGCACTTGTTGATGCTCAAGGCAACTGGAGTTACCAATCAAAATCACATCTGGCAAATGGTCTTTATCATATTGAAGCGATTGCGAAAGATGCTGCCGGAAACTCGAGTCAAAAAGTAGCGACGAGCACAACAATTGATAGCACTGCTGAAGTGAGTATTGCGGTTCAGGCAAATGCCGATGGTTCTGCAACGGTAACGGGTAAAACTGAACCGGGTGCAAGCGTTGAAATCACTACGCCAGACGGTCAAACCTATCCTGCAACAGTTGATGCCAACGGTCAGTTTACAGCAACGATTTCATCACCGGCTGCAGAAGGTACCTATACCGCAACAGCAACAGATCAAGCAGGAAATCAAGGTTCTGCATCAGCAGATCTAGATGACCAAGTTGCGCCGCAAATCGATGATCTAGAAGTCGATGCAAATGCCGATGGTTCTGCAACGGTGACAGGAAAAACTGAACCCGGTGCAAGCGTTGAAATCACTACGCCAGACGGTCAAACCTATCCTGCAAGCGTGGATGCCAACGGTCAGTTTATAGCAACGATTCCAACGCCTGCTGCAGAAGGTACCTATACCGCAACGGCAACGGATAATGCTGGAAATCAAGGTTCTGCAACAGCAGATTTAGATGACCAAGTTGCACCGCAAATCGATGATCTAGAAGTTGATGCAAATGCCGATGGTTCTGCACCGGTGACAGGTAAAACTGAACCGGGTGCAAGTGTTGAAATTACTACGCCAGACGGTCAAACCTATCCTGCAAGTGTAGATGCCAACGGTCATTTCACAGCAACGATTCCATCACCTGCTGCGGAAGGGACATATACTGCAATAGCAACAGATCAAGCCGGAAATCAAGGTTCTGCAACAGCAGATCTAGATGACCAAGTTGCGCCGAAAATCGATGATTTTAAAGTCACATCAAATCCAGATGGCTCTGCAACCATTACAGGTAAAACTGAATCAGGTGCGAAAGTTTCTATAACTGATCCACAAGGCAAAGATATAGATGTTAGTGTCGATGCCAATGATCATTTCATCGCACAAATTCCTGCAACAGCAGCAGAAGGCACATATACAGCGACTGCTACTGATCAAGCAGGGAATCAAGGTTATGCATCAGATGATTTAATGGATGCAACTATGCCGGTAATTCCAACTGCGGAAGTGAACCAAAAAGATGGCTCTACTGTCTTTGGTATAGCTCAACCGGGTTCAGAAGTGACGGTATATGCCTCTGATTCGAAGCAAAAGCTTGGGACGGCTGTAGCCGATGCAAATGGGGTGTATAGCGTTCAACTTCAGCCTGCTTTGGTGGATGGTGAGCAAGTAAACGTCACGGCGAAAGATGCAGGCGGTGAATCACCAGCAATCACAGCGCAAGCCCCAGATCTATTTGCCCCTGATGCACCGACAGCGAAAGTCAATGCAACAGGTTCTGCTGTGGAAGGTGTGACCGAAGCTTTTGCCATTGTTACCGTATACGGTGGTAGCAAAGGCACAACCCCATTGGGTACAGCGACTGCGGATGCCAATGGTTATTATCAAATTGCACTTGTACCTGCACTTGTGGATGGCGAGCAAGTGAAAGTGACCGCAAAAGATGCAGGTGGCGAATCTTTAGCTACACCAGCATTGGCACCAGACTTGTACGCACCAGCAACACCATTTGCAACTTTAGATAGTCAAGGTGCTGTGGTCACGGGTCATGCCGAAGCGGGTTCGGATATCACAGTGTATGCCGCAGATGCTAAAACCATTCTAGGCTCTGCAATTGCTGATCTTGAAGGCAATTTCAAAGTTGTCTTACAGCCAGCAGTGACAGATGGTCAGCACATTTTAGTGACTGCGAAAGATGATGGTGGTGAGTCTGCACCTCAAGAATTAATCGCGCCAACTGTTAGCATTCACGCAGCAGATAATCTAGTCAATGCTAACATCAACTTTGAATATCCAGTTGAAGAAGTCCGTACCAATAAACTATTCAATGTTTTTGATCTGATTAATATTGGTTCAAAAGTACATACAGGTTACTTCTCTATCGGGGATCAAGAAGTTGGTGAGGCAACGATCAGTGTACATACAGGTTCATTGATCAACCTGTTTGATAAAGCAGAAATGCGACTATTTGTGAAAAATGCCGATGGTAGCTGGAAGCTGATCGCGTCGAATAAAGACTATGGTTTATTAGATTTTATCGGCATCTTTGGCGAAGAAACGGCTGTACGCGCGAAAAACTTACAATCAGGTGAATATAAGTTTGAGTTTGTCGGTGGTTCGGCTATTGGTCTTGCAACATCGGTCAGTGCAAATCTATCGTTAAAAGTGTTTGATACTTCAGTAGAACCTGAAGTGAGCCATGTAGAAGAAGCCAAAGGAAATGTCATCTCAGATCATGATGCACTTTATGGTCAGGACGCTGTTCCAGCAGGTGCAATCGTCAACAGTATCAATGGCCAATTGATCAATGGTACGACCACAGTCAAAGGGAACTATGGCACATTAACCATTCATCAAGATGGCTCGTATAGCTATAAACCGAAAGCTGATGTCACAGCGATTGGTAAGGCAGAAGTGTTTAGCTATTCCGTGGTTGATCCGGTTTCGGGCAAAGCAAGTAGTGCTGACCTGATAATTCACATTGGAACGCAAAGCGATTTGGCATTGAATTGGAATGCAGCGGAGCCAAAAGATCATGCAAGTACAGTTGTTGCTACTAACAATGTTGACATGATCGGTTTTGATGCATCGAATACCGTATCTACAGGTCAATCAAATTCAATTAGCTACAGTTGGTCGATTGGATTTGGTGGGACGAAAGCAGGTTCGACCAAAATCACCGTTGCAGACGGTACGGTAGAGAACATCAAAGTTGACTTTGGTTCTTCACAACTGGTTTCATTACTGGGTAATACCACGATTAACGTCTACGACGAAAAAGGTAAATTAGTTGCGACTTCGGGAGCTTCAACAGTAGTGGATGTTATTGGTCTACTACCAAATGGTAATTCTGTCACGGTCACTGGATTGAAAGCAGGAACCTATACGATTCAAGCCGTAACCAATAAAGGCATAAGCTTGGGCGGCAGTGTATCGGCGGTCATTTCACGGAGCATTATTGACCTTGATAGCTTTACCGTAAAATTTGCTGCGAATGCTGCAACCACAGGCAATTTATTAACCGATAATGATGGATTTGGTGTTGATACTGTCGCTTCAAAATATACAGATTTGTATGTGTCTAAAGATGGTGGCTTAACCTTTACCCAAGTGAGTTCGACGGGTACAACCATTACGGCGAAATATGGCGAAATGGTGGTGAAATCAGATGGTAGTTACACCTATACCCTTAAAGATATGAATCTTGCCTCAGGTGCAGCAGAACAGTTTACGTATAAACTGGTTGCACCAAACGGTGATATTTCAGCGGCAACATTGACCATTAAAGCAGGTGTGAACTTCACAGGAAGTGTCGGTAACGATGAAATCACCAGTACTGCGGGCAATGATCAATTCACCACCAAAGCGGGCATTGATACGGTTATTTATAAAGTATTGGATCAAGCAGATGCAACGGGTGGCAATGGACATGATACTTGGAATGACTTTAATGCGTCTGAAGGCGATAAAGTGAATATCAAAGCCTTGTTACAAGGTCAAAATGCCAATCAGTCGAATATTGATCAGTTTGTTTCGGTGAAATCTGATGGCAAGGGCAACACCGTGATCAGCATTGATCGTGATGGAACAGGGTCTAAATTTGGCGATAAAGTTGAATTACTCACTTTGAAAAATACCGATGTGACTTTGCAAGACTTAATCGATCACAACCAATTACTGTACTAATCTGTCAAAATTAAGTATTAATCAAAGAGAACCTTCGGGTTCTCTTTTTTTATGCGGCTCAAAGGAGATCAGATGAAGCAGAGTGATGAATTGGCAACGCAAATTTTGTCGGTCATTCAATTGATACCGCAAGCAAAGATTGCCACTTATGGACAAATTGCCAAATTAGCGGGTTTACCTAAGCATGCACGACTGGTTGGCTATGTACTAAAGCATCTAGATACAACATCAACGATCCCATGGCATCGGGTGGTGAATGCTCAGGGAAAAATCAGCACGCAGCGTTGCAATGAAAAAGGTGAAAATATCCAGCAATTGAAATTGGCAGCTGAAAATGTCTTTGTGGTGAATGGACGCATCTCATTGAAACAATATCAATGGTTACCCTAAAAAATCCTTGCCTTCAACAAGCGTTTTTTATATTGATGACGCAGTCAATAAAAAAGCCCTCTAGGATCAGAAGGCTTTTTTAAGCTATAAATCTAATGGCTTATTTGCGTACAACCAAAACAGGAATGTCTGAAGCACCTAGTACGCTTTGAGCTACGCTGCCCAAGAAGAATTTTTTGATCCCTGTACGGCCATGTGAACCAATAATAATCAAGTCCGCATGTGTTTCTTCTGCAGCTTTAACCAGTTCAGTATGCACCACTTGACCTTCAAGTAAGCGAGTTTCAACAGTGACACCTTCAGTTGAAAATTTCGCTTTTGCTTCTTCAAGTGTATTTAAAATCGATGCACGAGCACGTTCAATTAAATCATTGGTTTGCGCTGCTGAAATATACTCTGCAGCAATATATGGATCGAGCGTCAGTACTTGAACCACAGTAATTTTACTGCCAAAAGTTTTTGCAAACTCGACAGCTTTAGCCACCGCAGCATAAGAAGTTTCTGAACCGTCCACTGGAACTAAAATATTATTTAAAGCCATCTTATTTCTCCTTATCTGATCAATTGAATTTGGATGGAAAAACCTGAAAAAAAGCGCTACTTACATTGATCATAGTTTCATCATACGCTTTTTTATTTGGGAATAAAACCAAGTAAATTCATAAGGATATTGCGAAATTTGCAATAAAAATATTGCAAAAATATAGACTTGTTTTCACCTCGCTTAGCGATAGCAAAAATGCTCAATAATGTAAGCAGCTATGTCTAGATTGTAAGACAATTTGGTGCTGAAAAAATTGAGCCTAGATAATTCATCCATCAGTGGACATGGTTTCAATCACACCGTTTCTCTTGCTCTGTCAGGGTAATATGCAACGCTTGTTGCTCAAGCAAGCTTAATTTATGCAACGCATCTTCAGGGAAAATCTGTTTTTGCAGGCGTTGAATTTGTCGCGCTGATAAATGCTGATTGGCACAATACATCGCAGCTTCATTAGCGCGCGCAACACTGACTAATTTCTCCTGATCATTGAAGTCGAGACGAATGATTGATTGCTGTGCTCGGCTAAGTTGAGCCATGCTGCGCTTTTGTTGCATGCTCAATAAAGGCTGTTTATTAATCCAAGTCGCCACATCACGTCGCACACCATTATAGTCAACAAAAATAGGTGAGACGATTTGGCAGCCCGTTAAGGTCATGACGGCAAGGCTGAGGGTCAGACAGGCTTTTTTTATCGAATTGAATTGCATGATAAAACTCTAATTTTTAATCAAAAAATATAGTAAATAGGGCTAAAAATAGCATAATTTGCTTAAATAGTAACATCTTGAACTTTGCTTGTTTAAACTCTGAACAATTGCAAACAAAAATGCTTGACGATAATGTGTGAAATCTAGATAATGCCACCACAGTTTACGGCTATGTAGCTCAGTTGGTTAGAGCACCGCACTCATAATGCGGGGGTCACAAGTTCAAGTCTCGTCATAGCCACCATTTTTATAGACCAAGCTCTCAGCTTGGTCTCTTTTTTTGTGCCTAGAAAAAGTCAAATAGATTGAAATAATTACAGCACTAATAAAATAATCTATTTACGATGTTAATGTAGAAATAAAAGAGAACTCAAATCTTTGATGTTATGAATTGATGTCCTAACTTTTGAAATACACATCTCAATTATTTTTTATTCTTACTGCTGCGTATTTTGCGCCTATAAAAAAGCCCAGTTATAGAACTGGGCTTTTTTTAATTTGAATCGAGTAATTAGATACCCGGTTTCCAACCATTCACGATTGGGTAGCGTCGTTCACGGCTAAATGCACGTGAGCTAATACGTGGACCAATCGCGCCTTGGCGACGTTTGTATTCGTTTAGATCAACCAAACGGATGACTTTTTTCACGACTTCAGCATCAAAACCTTTGGCAATGATGTCATCTTGGCTCATGTCTTCTTCGATATACGCATACAAGATGGCATCCAATACTTCATATTCAGGTAATGAGTCTTGGTCTTTCTGATCTGGACGAAGTTCCGCAGAAGGTGGACGAGTAATTACACGTTCAGGGATCACTGGTGTTTCTGAAATGCTGTTACGGTATTTTGCTAGTTCAAATACAATCGTTTTATAAACGTCTTTAAGAACTGCAAAGCCACCGACCATGTCACCGTACAATGTACAGTAACCAACAGATAATTCAGACTTGTTCCCTGTAGAAAGGACTAAATTGCCAAACTTGTTCGATAAGGCCATTAGCAACGTACCACGAGAACGCGCTTGTAGGTTTTCTTCAGTCGCATCAGTCGGTGCAGCGCCAAAGAAAGGGAATAAGGTTTGCATAAAGCCATTCACAATTGGATTGATTTCGGCAATACCAAAAGTTACGCCCATATTCTTGGCTTGTTCAGCCGCATCTTCAACACTGATTTGTGCAGTATAAGTATATGGCATCATGACCGCTTGAACTTTATCGGCGCCAATCGCATCGGCAGCAATCGCTAAAGTTAATGCTGAGTCAATACCACCAGATAGACCTAAAATCACGCCAGGGAAGCCTGAACGTTGTACGTAGTCACGGGTTGCGATTACAAGGCTTTGGTAGATTTCAGCCATGGTATTTAATACAGGCGTGATTGCACCTGTTTTAAAGGCTTTTTGTTCAGCATCGTATTCTGCGATATATAGATCTTCAACAAAACTCGGTGCTTGCAATGCAACTTCACCTGAATTGTTCATCACAAAGCTTGTGCCATCAAAGACAAGGTCATCTTGACCGCCCACTTGGTTACAGTAAACCAAATTGATGTTCAATTGTTTGGTCAATGCAGCCATGGTTTCAATGCGATGCTGTGGTTTACCAACTTCATAAGGTGAAGCATTTAAAACCAAAGCGGTTTCAACATTTAACTGAGCAAGCTGTTGAACAGTTGGTAATGCCCAAACATCTTCGCAAATCAACACACCAAACTTATGACCTAAATATTCAAAGACAAGGTGTTGATGACCTTCACTGAAATAACGTTTTTCATCAAAAACGCTATAGTTTGGAAGATTTTGTTTATTGTAAATCCCGAGAACTTGACCATTTTTCATGACAGCAGCAGAGTTATAGCGCTGACCATCTTCAGTTTGATTTACAAAACCAAAGACTAAAACGATGTCCTTAATGCTCGCTAATTGTTCAAAAGCTTGCTGTGTACGTTTATTTAAACTTGGACGTAATAATAAATCTTCAGCAGGATAACCAACTGTAGAAAGTTCCGGAAAAACAATAATATCTGCGTTCTGTTCTTTTGCAACATTGGCTTGTTGAAGCATTTTTGCTGCGTTTGATTCTAGGTTACCAATATGCGGAGAGAACTGAGCAAGTGCAATTTTAAAACTATTCATTCCAACTAAATCCTATTCCTATAGGTGAATACACTTAACACACTGATTTGTATTATTGTGATTATTCAGCGAGTGTATTTAGATACGAAAAATACTGCCGAAAGGCGAAAACAAAACACCATCATCGTATGATAATTCACTTGTTTTGATGCAAAGCAAAAAAATAAGGTGAACCTATTTTATCTGAATTTAAGCGAGATACTAGAGGTATTCATAGCTTTTAAAAGCCTAGCTGAGCTTATGTGCCATAAAGTAAATATTAATGCTGTTTTTTTGTACTCAAAATAGCGTCAATGGTCGAGCAATAGTGTGAAATAGAATGATCAGGCGATATTCAATTTTATCTAAAAATATTCGCTACAGAGCATGGAAGCTTTATAGCTCAATTTGATGAACAAGTTCTGGATATAAAATAATATTTTTAATTCGCTTTAAATAGATGTCACGTGCAATGTCACCTTGTTGCTCAATGTTGTAGTCAAAAAATGCCTTGTGTGCTTTGAGGGTATAGCGGTATGGATTATATTTTTTAAAACTAAAGAAATACGCCATCTGTAAAACAGCACCCCGACCCAAAACATTGATCTGCTGCTGGTATTGATAAACATGGGCCATCTCATGAATAAACAGGGCGCGATATCCTAAGGACGCTTTGGCATAGTCCGCTTTAAACAGTAAATTTCGTGCATGGATATACCCCTGAGGCGCCATGACCACATGCGCAGATTGCCAAGGCAAAAAAGGGTGATTCATCACTTTCACTTGCTCATATTGAATCAAATCCCCAAACACACTGCGACACATGGATATTTCACCTGCCGTGAGGGATCGATATTTAAAACCTTCAAGTTTTAACAGTCGGATGAGTGTAGGAAAGAAGGGCAACATGATGAAAAGTTTCTAGAGTTCCAAAGGGATGTGTAGTTTTACTATAACCTGAAAATACAATATCACGCTGTTGCGCTGTATTTAAAAAGCGATATTTTTGCATCTGCTACAGCGAAAAATCGATTAGGGCGTTACAATTTAGTTTTCGGTCAAACAGATAATCAGATGCAAGCACGGATCAATACTTTAATTTCTGAAATCAGCAAAAATATGTATGAACGTGAGCAGATTATTGCTTTGAGTTTGTTGGCTGGTGTTGCGGGTATGAATACCTTTTTATATGGTTTGCCTGGCACTGCAAAAAGTTTGATTTCACGTCGAATCGCCTCTGCTTTTGAAGTTCATGACTATTTTGAATATTTGATGAATCGTTTCAGTACGCCGGAAGAAATTTTTGGCCCAGTATCGATTAAAGCCTTAAAAGAAGATCAATACATTCGTAAAACAGAACATTATTTACCACGAGCAGATTTTGCTTTTTTAGATGAAATTTGGAAAGCCAGCCCTGCGATTTTAAATACTTTACTCACCTTGGTGAATGAACGGAGTTTTAAAAATGGTGATATTGTCCAAAAAGTTCCATTGAATGTTTTGGTCAGCGCATCGAATGAAATTCCCGAACCAAATCAAGGTCTAGATGCATTGTATGATCGTTTTATTTTGCGTTTAGAAGTGCCGCCGATTGCTATTGCAGAAAACTTCCATGCACTATTAGAGGCCAAACCGAGTCAAGTCAGTGTTGAAGTCGATGCAACTTTAAAAATAACAAAAGCAGAGTTACAAGATTGGCGGGAACAGATTTATCAGGTGGATTTACCCGAATCGATTTTAAATCTGTTTGATCAACTTAAAACTCGACTCAATCATAACTTTGAAGATCACGTGGTCTATGTCTCTGACCGTCGTTGGCAACGTGTGGCTTATTTAGTCAAAGCCTGTGCATTTTTAAATGATCGTTCATCGGTGATTTTGAGTGATTTATTAATTTTAAAACATTGTTTATGGAATCAGCCTGAAGACATTGGTTTTGTTTCACAGCAGATAGATGAAGTATTGGCTGAAAATGGCTTAAATTATGGGTTGCAGTTCGAACAGCATGTGGCAGAGAAGGATGCACTTGAACAGCGGGTGCTCAATCATTTTTATTATACCGATGATGTCTATGAGAGTTATTTAATTCATGGCATTGACTACTTGCGTGCAGTGACCAATCTAGATCGACACTATAAAGATAAAGTGTTGTATCTCGAACTGGATAAAATGGATACGAAAAAGGACTTCTTTGCCTTAGATGATACGGGTGAAGAAGTGCGTGGAATCGTGTGTAATTTTAATGGTTCAAGAGTGTGTACTTTAAAAGGTGGCTATTACGGCTTAGAAGAAGTGGTGACGCCGTATATAAAACATACCAAAGGTAGTCCACGCAGCTCTCTTTCAGCACAAAGCCAATATGAGCTGTTACACGAAGTTCAACAGCTCAAAGCACTGTTTCAAACAGAATTGGAACTGTTAACGGAACGATTTAACAGTCAAAAACATCAGTTTAAATCGGTCTTTGTCACTGAACAGGATATTCAACATTTGATTCAATCTATTGAGCAGCAATTGGCAAGATATCAATTGCAGTTGCAAGATTGTGAGCGTCTGGAACAGTTATGTCGCAATTAAAACCGACAAGACACCAAACCCAATCGGCACTCGATGAATTAAGTTCGCAGCTTTATGATGAATTAAAACAATCCAGCTTAAAACATTGGTTGGATGATCATAAAGTGGCAAAAAAGCTCGATCAAAAAATTCAGGAATGGGCCTTTCAGGCAAAATCGAGTTTAGATCAGCAGCATCCCTATGCAGTGGCGCAGCAGCAATTGGAATATTGGCTTGCGTTAAAGCATTGGGAGCAGGGTGATTTTGTTCAATTCCACACTGAATATGCCGCCTTCATGCAAACCTTAGGGATTCCAGAATTCACTGAAATGTGGCAACAGAGCCAACAGCCATTGCTGACCAAGCAGCAGCGTCAATTACAAATAGAGCTATTTAAAGGCAAATGGCAGCGCAAATTGACCGAAGCCATTGCACATTGGGAGTTTGAGCAGCTCCGTTTACAACGAGATGCCTTTTTAGATGAAATCAAAGATTTTCTCGCGACATTGTCGAAAATGGTCAAGCACCATGACAGTGTCGGGTTTGAAACTGGGATTTTTCTAGACTATTCCAAAGGACAATTAACAGAGCACGATGTACAGAACTTTGAGCAATGGGCGAATTATCTCGAGCAAGATCGGGCGCTTAAACGTCTATGTCAAATGATCGGAAGCGCACAGCCGAATATGCCACGTAAGCGGATTTCTGCTCAGTTAGAACAAGAACCACAGCAGCTTATTCACACCCCGATGGCGCAAGAGGAAATTACTGGAATTAAATTAGCACAAGAGCTCAGTATGGCTTTACCTAGCGAATTGGCGCTGTTAGCAGATCCAGACTTGCAGGTTTTATTTGATTTAAAATATTTAGAATCTAACCTGATGAGTTTTAATCGACAAGGGCAGCAACAAGGACGGGTTATCGAAGACCAACGCCATACGCAGCGTCGAGTCGGACAAAAAGGCCCGATGATTGTCTGCTTAGATACCAGTGGCTCAATGAATGGACAACCTGAACTGATTTCCAAAGCGATTTGTCTATATTTATCCATTCGAGCGCTGAAAGAAAAGCGAGCGATGTATTTGATGAATTTCTCGACCAATTTAACCGCGCTGAATTTACAGCATAACAGCGCTTTGGATGATGTCATTCACTTTTTAGGGCAGTCATTTCATGGGGGGACGGATATTATCCCTGCGATGAATCATGCCGTGGATATGCTGAAACAACCGAATTTTGTACATGCCGATGTGGTGGTGATTTCAGACTTTATAATGGGTCAACTGACTGAAGAACTCATGCAAGAGATCACACATTTTAAGCAGCAGGGCAATGGATTCTATGCTGTGGCTATCGGTAATTTTAAACTGGATCATTTAGACGACAGCCTGTTTGATCATCAATGGGTGTATCAATCTGCGACCGGTGAAGTGCAAAAAATCCAATAATCATTACTCAAAATACGCCATGACCTTTAATGACAAGCTTTTGAGCCATACAACACCGATGTTTTAAAGATTGTCTGACAAAGAAAATATTTGAGCATTTTTGCAAATCTAGAGGTCGGTTTTGCTAATGGCCTAGTGATCTATCTCACTTAATTTGATCCTCAATCTATGTGTTTTTACTTTAATCGACATGAAGTCAATGAACGGTAAACACCCAAATTGAGAGCAAAATCATGAGCGCTTTTCAACCGATAAAAAAAACTTTAGCACGCGTATTTGCAGTCCCTGTCTTTGACCCAACAAAACAGTCTGCCGTTGTTCCTATTCGGCATATGAAATTTGATTTTGAACCAGAAAAAATTGATCCAAAATTTTATATGAATGCAGAATTGGCCAGTGCCTATTTTGCATCTTTATCTATTTTCTTAACTCGTGGCGAAGATTTGGTGATTGATACTGCTCGATATCATCGCGACTTTATTCAAGATCCTGTATTAAGACAACGTGTCACGTCGTTGATTGGGCAAGAGGCCATTCATTCACGTATGCATGAAGAAATGAATGAAGCGTATCGCGCAAGAAATCTGCCTGTGCAATTTTTTAGAAAGTTAGAACACTACGTCTTTGCCTATGGTTTTGAACGTATGCCACAGCCAATGAAGTTATCCTTAATGGCAGCAATTGAGCATTTCACCGCAGTGCTTGCGGAATACATGATGAATCATGAAGAAATATTTTTTAATTCAATAGATGAAAAGCAGCGCGCCATTTGGATGTGGCATATGTTGGAAGAGTCTGAACACAAAGACATTGCCTATGATGTTTATCAAGAATTATCAGGTAATTATGCTTTACGTATTGCTGGCTTTTTCCCTGCATTAATTACCATTTTGGGTTTGATTTCAATTGGTGCATCGATTGTCCCTTTCTACAGAAAGCCATCAAATTTGATTAGCCTAAGCTACTGGAAAGATGTTCCGCGCAGTTTCCAACTGATTTTTGGGCTAAGAGATGGTGTCTATGGCAGTAGCCTCGGGCATATTTTTGATTATTTACGACCAAGTTTTCACCCCAATGACCATGACACCTCTGCATTTCTTGAATATTACAAAAAGCGTTTGTTGAACCCTGTTGATGGCGTGTTGACACCTTATTTTGTCAAAGAATTCACCCCAGCATTAAAACGATAAAAGGACACAACCATGGGGCTATTTGGAAAAAAGAACAAGCCAAGTGAAAACGCCTACGCGGTGGTTACTGGTGCAGGCAGTGGTATTGGGCGAAGCTTTGCTTTGGAGTTAGCACGTCGTGGCGGAACAGTGGTCTGTGCTGATATTCATTTAGAGGCAGCACAAGAAACGGTGGATCAAATTCAATCCATGACCTCATCAAATGCTTATGCGGTGCAGTGCGATGTAGGTAAGGCTGAAGAAGTAAAAGCATTGTCAGAGCAAGCTGAGCAGTTGATGGGACATGCTGTGACTTTGGTGATTAACAATGCAGGCGTCGGGCTGGGTGGTAAATTTGATGAGCTGAGTTTAGACGACTGGCAGTGGTGCATGCATGTCAATTTGTGGGGTGTGGTGCATGGCTGCCATTATTTTGTACCCAAGCTAAAACAAAATAAGCAGGGCGGCGCGATTATTAATGTTGCTTCTGCTGCGGCATATACTGCTGCACCAGA
The DNA here is from genome assembly GCF_013418685.1 of Acinetobacter sp. YH12129. Classification (NCBI taxonomy): domain Bacteria; kingdom Pseudomonadati; phylum Pseudomonadota; class Gammaproteobacteria; order Moraxellales; family Moraxellaceae; genus Acinetobacter; species Acinetobacter sp. YH12129. The sequence goes on along the minus strand of NZ_VPBP01000006.1, from coordinate 81,442 downwards.
AATGACAGCATATAACGTGACGAAGTCGAGTGTGTTGGCATTGTCTGAAACTTTATCGGCAGAGCTCCGATCGGCAAATATCCGTGTGAATGTACTGTGCCCAACCTTGGTGCCGACCAATATCATGAAGAATGGACGCTTGCCCAATCGATATTCAAGCTTAGCTGATCAACTGCTGATGAATCATGCATTTACGACGAGCCACGATGTAGTCAATTTGACATTGAATAATTTAGATGCAGGGAAGTTGTACACCATTCCGCAACCTGATGCCAAATTATTTTGGTGGTTAAAGCGTTTATCCCCGCAAACCTATACCCGTTTATTGGGGGTGGGTTATCCCATATTTAACAACTATATTAAAAAGTCGGGAGCAAAAGCATGAACATGCCGACACAATTACATGACGAAGATGTAAAAGCATTAGATCAAGAGAAAACTCAAACTAAAAAGCCCACAGCACATACTAATGCACGTCGTCCTGCATCGTCTTCTGCTAAAGCTAAAAAAGCAGCACAAGACCAAGCAGAGCCAGAACCTAGCCTACAAAAACCAAGCGTAGAAAATCAAGTGCGTGTCTACGATACCATTGTGATTGGTGCGGGGATATCCGGTTTAGCTGCCGCTCATCAAATGAATGAACGAGGTTATACCGATTATGTGGTTTTGGAAAAAGCCAATCGCGTAGGAGGAACATGGCGCGACAACACCTATCCAGGTTGTGGATGTGATGTCCCTTCGGCTTTATATTCTTTTTCATTTGCACCGAGTCATAAATGGAGTCATTTATTTGCCAAGCAACCTGAGATTCTGAACTATTTAGAAGGTGTTGCGGAGCAGCATGCGCTGTATCGCAACATTCAGTTCAATTGTGAATTAATTGCAGCGGAATGGAATGAGCAATTAAAGCAATGGCAATTGGAGACCAGTAAAGGTAAGTATGCGGCAAGAACAGTGATCTTTTCCACTGGGCCGATTACTGAACCGCAAATTCCAAAAATTAAAGGTATTGAAAGCTTTGAAGGTGAAATGTTCCATTCTGCGCGATGGAACCATGCCTATGACTTAAAAGATAAACGTATTGCAGTGATTGGTACGGGGGCATCTGCGATTCAGTTTATTCCTCAGATTCAACCTATTGCCAAAAATGTGGTGGTGTTTCAACGGACTGCGCCATGGGTATTACCAAAAGCAGATTTACCACTGAATGACCGTGCGAAAGGCATCATTACCCGTTTTCCGACTGTTCAAGAAACTTGGCGCAAAAGTGTGGCCGGTATATTAAATGGTATTAATTTAGGACTGCGTAATCCTTCACTACTAGAGCCTGTGAATTATTTAGGTCGTCAGTTGTTGAAAACACAAATTCAAGATACTGAATTACTTGAAAAAGTAACACCAAACTTTTCTATTGGTTGTAAGCGTCTTTTATTTGCCAATAACTATTATCCTGCTTTGCAGCAAGCCAATGTTGAACTTGTGCCACATGGTTTAGTGGAAATAGAAGGTAATACTGTCATCGCTGCAAATGGTGAACGTCATGAAGTCGATGTCATTATTTGGGGCACAGGTTTTGAAGTTTCTCATCCGCCGATTGGGCAACGTGTAAAAAATGCCAAAGGGGAGTTATTGTCAGAACTTTGGAAAAACAGTTCTCCTGAAGCGTTTTTGGGTACCAGTATCGCGCAAGTACCTAATGCCTTCTTGGTGCTTGGGCCAAATATTTTGGTTTATGACTCATTCATTGGGATTGCAGAAGCACAGGTTGGGTATATCGTTGATGCTTTGGTAAAAATGAAACAAGAGAAGATACAACGGCTTGAAATTAAGCCAAATGTATTGGCCTATCACAATGCAAAAGTACAGACACATTTACAGACTACAGTCTTTAATAGTGGCGGCTGTAAGAGCTATTACTTAGATGCCAATGGACGCAATTTTGTAGCTTGGCCGTGGTCACTGAAACAGTTAAAGCAGCGTCTTAAACAGGTGGACTTGACAGACTATGAGTCGGTTGCTTAGAGAAGGTTGCTTAATAAAAGTTACTTAACTTAATAAGCTAAAATAAAGCATCATCAATATTTAAACCTTTTGTTTACAGCCTAATTTCTACGTGGAATTAGGCTTTTTTATGACGATATCTGATGAAGCAGTGTGAGATTTTCTAGAAAATGGCGATTTAAAATACACTCAGCAATAAACAGCATACTTTATAACTTGTGAGACATCGTTTTATCTAATGATTGAGTTGAAAAATCAGTCAGATGGGGCTGTTTTAAAGTGCAAAATAAATCTAGCTGCATAAAAAAACCGCCCCAAAGGGACGGTTTTTAGATTCGCACAATTCTTTCGAATTAACGACCTTGGATATCGCGTTGAGTTTCGCCAGTGTAAAGCTGACGAGGACGACCGATTTTGTAAGGTGCGCTGTGCATTTCTAACCAGTGGCTGATCCAACCAACAGTACGTGCAAGAGCGAAGATTACTGTAAACATTTCTGTTGGGATACCAATCGCTTTAAGGATGATACCTGAGTAGAAGTCTACGTTAGGGTATAGGTTACGTTTGATGAAGTATTCGTCAGAAAGCGCAATACGTTCGAGTTCCATAGCCAAAGCAAGTTGTGGATCGTTGATACCAAGTGCAGTTAACACTTCGTCACAAGTCTCTTTCATTACTTTCGCACGTGGATCGAAGTTTTTGTAAACTCGGTGACCGAAGCCCATAAGTTTAACTTCTTTAGTTTTCACTTTTTCCATGAACGGAGCAACGTTTTCTACAGTGCCGATTTCATCAAGCATCTTAAGAACAGCTTCGTTCGCGCCGCCGTGAGCAGGTCCCCATAGAGCCGCGATACCCGCAGCGATACATGCGTATGGGTTAGCGCCAGTAGAACCAGCAAGACGTACTGTAGAAGTAGACGCGTTTTGTTCGTGGTCAGCATGAAGCGTGAAGATACGGTCCATTGCTTTAGCAAGAATAGGGTCAACTTTGTAATCACGGTCTGCAGGAGTAGCAAACATCATGTACAAGAAGTTTTCTGCGTAGCTTAAATCGTTACGTGGGTAAACGAATGGTTGGCCTACTGTGTATTTGTAAGTCCAAGCAGCTAAAGTAGGAACTTTAGCGATTAAGCGAATAGCAGTGATTTCGCGGTGGTCAATGTTTTCAACATCGAAACCGTTGTGATAGAACGCAGAAAGCGCACCAACAACACCACACATGATCGCCATAGGGTGAGCGTCACGACGGAAACCATTGAAGAAACGGCCAACTTGATCGTGAACCATAGTGTGGTTACGAACTTTAGCATCGAATTCTTGTTTTTGTTCAGCAGTAGGAAGCTCGCCGTTCAAAAGAAGGTAGCAAGTTTCTAAGTAGTCTGCTTTAGTAGCAAGCTGGTCGATTGGGTAGCCACGGTGTAGAAGAACACCTTTACCGCCGTCAATGAAAGTGATTTTAGATTCACAAGCAGCCGTTGAGACAAAACCAGGATCAAAAGTAAAGTGACCTGCGGCCAACACATCTTTAACGTCAATTACATCTGGGCCTAGAGTGCCACTGTAAATTGGTAAGTCAATTTCTTTGCCATCAAGCTGTAAAACGGCTTTTTTGCCAGTTGCTTCAGACATTCAATAGATCTCCTGTCCTGGTGAATGTTTTATCTGACTCAGTACTAATCTTTTAATGCGAGAATCAGACGGATCAAAAATTTGCTCTAAGATTAGAGGGAACTGAAATTTTGTCAATTATACTTATGGATATAAATTGATGATCATTCATTGAAATGAAGCACAATTCATCCGCTTAAAAAATGAGTAAAATCACAGTGCCGACGCAGTATAATAAGTCAAATTGCAGGGGAGGTGCAGATTAAAAAAAGCCTATTGCCTTAATTGTAAGCAATTTTTAATTCTTAAAAACTCTGAAACAAATAGGAATTACAAGACCGCTATTTCATTAAATTATTATAATTTTCGTAACTTACACACATCTATGGCTTTAAATTGCTGTTTTCTTATTCATAATTAAAACGACTTAATCGCCCTTAAAAAAAAGTTCGTTTGGTTAAAAAATAGTTAATTAAACGCCTTAAAAAGCTTAATAAATGATCATTTTTGTCATTGGAAAGGTAAATAATGGCGTTTTATTGAACAGATTTGCTGTTACTGAGATTTTTATGCACAGACTAAGTACTTATTTCGTTTCATGATCTTTGAGTTTTATCATTTGAGAAAATGACGCACATTTATTTTTATGATTAAGGCTTGGCGAATGTGCTGGAAGATTTTAAAATGTAGTGGGAAAAGAAAGATTTAGATTTGTTCATCTTTAGTCTAAAAGTTTAAATCACCATATACACACAAAAACAATAAATGAAATTTACATTTAACTGATTAAAACCAACAAGATAGTATGATTTTCTTAGATAAATAAGGTATTTGTTTGTAGAAAAGTTATTGTTAATGATTCTTATTTAAGGATATTTTGCAAAATTCCTAATTGTCTTCGTTTGTGTTTTGAAAGTTCACGTTTTATAATTCCCTGTCGTTTATAAGATCAGACAGCTGCAGAGTTTATTATATTGTAATGTCTGACTATGCTAGCTTTCCTACGAATTAATTCCAACAAACTCCGGATGGAGTTTTTACTTACAGGATGCCCGCTGTGAAAAGCAACAGACCTGTCAATTTGTCCATGGGTCAAGTTTTAGACGTAAACTTAAAATCCCCTGTGGCTATTGCATCAATTTTACACCGTCTATCAGGTGTTATCGTATTTTTACTCGTACCGGTCCTTCTTTGGATTTTAGACAAATCTTTATCTTCACCTGAAGGTTTTGCGCAAGTTCAAGCTGTGTTTGATAGCTTTATTGTGCGTTTTGTCGTATGGGTATTTGTAGCCGGCTTAATTTATCACCTTATTGGTGGTATCAAGCATCTATTTGCAGATCTTGGCGTTGCTGAAGAACTTCAAAGTGGTCGTATCGCAGCTACTATTTCATTGATCTTGTCTGCAATCGGTATTGTTGCAGCATTTGTATGGATTGTTCTCTAATGAAAAGTGCTACAGGTTTAACAGGATCAGGTTCACGCGATTGGTTTATCCAACGTGTAAGTGCCGTTGTATTGGCTGTTTATACTATTGTTGTGCTGGGCTGGATCCTTTGCAATAGCGGATTCACTTTTGAGCAATGGTATGGCTTTATGATGACAACACCAATGAAGATTTTATCTTTATTGTCTGTCTTATCTCTTGTTGCGCATGCTTGGATTGGTATGTGGCAAGTATTCACTGACTATGTGACTACTCGTCAAATGGGTCCTTCAGCAAACGGTCTGCGTTTAGTGCTGACTTCTGCAGTGATTGTTGCAGTATTTGCATACGCGATCTGGGCGATCCAGATTTTTTGGGCAAATTGATAGGAAGATATCATGGGCGCTATAACCCCTAAAGAAGATTACACAAATATTCCACACCTAACTTTCGATGCTGTCATCGTTGGTGGTGGTGGTTCAGGTATGCGTGCATCTTACCAACTTGCTCAAGCGGGTTTAAAAGTTGCAGTACTGACTAAAGTATTCCCAACACGTTCGCACACAGTTGCAGCGCAGGGTGGTATTGGTGCATCTCTTGGTAACATGCAAGAAGATAACTGGCACTACCACTTCTACGACACTGTTAAAGGTTCTGACTGGTTAGGTGACCAAGACGCAATCGAGTTCATGACTCGCGAAGCGCCACAAGTTGTATATGAGCTTGAACACCTAGGTATGCCATTCGACCGTAACGCTGACGGTACAATTTACCAACGTCCGTTTGGTGGTCATGCTGCGAACTATGGTGAAAAACCAGTTCCACGTGCATGTGCTGCTGCCGACCGTACAGGTCACGCTCTTCTTCATACGCTTTATCAAAGCAACGTGAAAATGGGTACTCAATTCTTCGTTGAATGGATCGCACTTGATTTGATCCGTAATGAAGAGGGTGATGTGCTTGGTGTGACAGCAATTGACCAAGAAACGGGTAAAATTGCAGTATTCCAAGGTAAAGCAACATTGTTCGCTACTGGTGGTGCTGGTCGTGTTTACCGTGCATCTACTAACGCTTATATTAATACTGGTGACGGTCTTGGTATGGCAGCTCGTGCAGGTATTCCATTACAAGATATGGAATTCTGGCAATTCCACCCAACAGGTGTTGCGGGCGCAGGCGTATTGTTGACAGAAGGTTGTCGTGGTGAAGGTGCGATCCTTCGTAACGATGCTGGTGAGCCTTTCATGGAGCGTTATGCTCCGACACTGAAAGACTTGGCACCTCGTGACTTTGTATCACGTTCTATGGACCAAGAAATTAAAGAAGGTCGTGGCTGTGGTCCTAAGAAAGACTACATCTTGCTTGATATGACGCATCTTGGTGCTGAAACAATCATGAAACGTCTTCCATCTGTATTTGAGATTGGTAAGAAATTCGCGAACGTTGACATCACTAAAGAGCCAATTCCTGTAGTACCTACAATCCATTACCAAATGGGTGGTATTCCTACAAATATTCATGGTCAAGTGGTTGTTCCTGTATCTCGTGAAACTGAAGCTTTGGTTGCGAACTACAATAAAGAAACTGGTGTGTACTCACACAATGCGGGTGACCGTGATTTCACTAAACCAGTGAAAGGTTTCTATGCAATTGGTGAATGTTCATGTGTATCTGTACACGGTGCTAACCGTCTAGGTACAAACTCATTGCTTGACTTGGTTGTATTTGGTAAAGCTGCTGGTGAACATATTGTTGACTACGTAACTAAACACCACGGTGATGAATACGCTCCATTACCTACAACTGTACTTGAAAACACTTTGAATCGTGTTCGTCATCTTGATGAATCTACTTCTGGTGAAAATGCTCAAGAAGTTGCAGATGCAATCCGTGACATCGTTCAAGACCACGCTGGTGTATTCCGTACATCTGCACTTCTTGAAGAAGGTGTGAAACAGATTCTTGCGATCGAACCACGTGTACGCAACATTCACTTGAAAGACAAATCTAAAGTATTTAACACAGCACGTGTTGAAGCTCTAGAAGTTGAAAACTTGTATGAAGTTGCAAAAGCGACATTAATTTCTGCAGCTGCACGTAAAGAATGTCGTGGTGCGCATACAGTGGTAGATTTCGAATTACCACCTGATCATGCTGACTACCCATACGGCCGTCGTGATGATGAGTGGATGAAACACACTTTATGGTTCTCTGTAGATAACCGTCTTGAGTACAAACCAGTACGTTACAAGCCTTTATCTGTAGATGCTATTCCACCTAAACCACGTACATTCTAATTGGGAGAAGTAAGATGAGTAGAGGTACTCGTACATTTAATATCTACCGCTACGATCCTGATAAGGATGCAGCTCCGTACATGCAAACTTTTAAACTAGAGTTGACTGATAAGCATCGTATGTTGCTTGATGCGCTTCTAGCATTAAAAGTACAAGACGAATCATTAACATTCCGTCGTTCATGTCGTGAAGGTATTTGTGGTTCTGATGGTGTAAACATCAATGGTAAAAATGGTTTAGCGTGTCTTTGGAACCTAAACGACTTACCAGAAGTGATTACAATTCGTCCACTTCCAGGTCTTCCAGTTATTAAAGACTTGGTTGTAGATATGAATCAGTTCTACGATCAGTACAATAAAATCCATCCGTTCCTAATCAACAATCAGCCTGCGCCTCCTAAAGAGCGTTTGCAGTCTCCTGAAGAGCGTGAACATTTAGATGGTTTGTACGAATGTATTCTTTGTGCATGTTGTTCAACTTCATGCCCATCATTCTGGTGGAACCCAGACAAGTTCTTGGGTCCATCAGCATTGTTGAACGCATATCGCTTCATCATTGACTCTCGTGATACAGCAACTCAAGAGCGTTTGGCTCGTCTTGACGACCCATTCTCATTGTTCCGTTGTAAAGGTATCATGAACTGTGTATCTGTATGTCCTAAGGGTCTTAACCCAACTAAAGCAATCGGTCACATCCGTAATATGCTTTTAGATCTAGGTTAATAGATTTAGCAGTTAAAAGAAGCGCACCATTGGGTGCGCTTTTTTTTGTCATATATAAAAGTGATGATAGTGAAAGTTATTCACTGTTATTGATGTGTGCTTTAAATGGATTTCATAGAAACGTAGTGAATTAAAGGTATAAAGCGATAGATAAATGGTTATTTATTGATGAAACGCTCGTTCAAGTCTGTCAAAAGGATTAGAAGATGTTATTATGTAACGTAGTAAAAAGAGAGAGGATAGGAATGTCAGCTCTCTTTTGTTTTTGTATATGAGATGAGGGAAAAATCGAACGTAGACTTTTGTCTTAATTGAAAGATCATTTTATATGTAGCACCATATCATAGATGAAAATACAAACAGTGTATTTCGCTAATTTATGAGAGGTATGTGTCAAAAAAATCAATTGAAAATGCTCGAACGTGTTAGCATTTAAAGCATCACTATATGTAAAAAATGACTTTGAATTAGGTACATTTTTTCTACAATTTAAGCGCTGTAGACGGTATATAAATGTTAATAAAGTCGCTTTAGAAAAGATAATGGTGCAAATTTTATTTTTTCTAAGACGATTTGCAAAAATTGCCCGATTTATGTCGGGTATTTCTCAATGAGTAATGATGCCGCTGAGGGCGTTATTGTTCATTAATCACATTGGGTAATCCTAATGTAGTGATAACGCCTCAAGGCTTAAGCCTAATGGGGACTAATGTCATATTACCAATTTGACATTACTAATCATGGGTTCGCTTAAAAAGCATCCTGAAATGTTTTGCAATAGGAAATGGGTCCACACATGCAAGAAGTTGCTGACGCACTGCGTCTTGACACTGAACTTAGCGCTGACAGTGCAGCGTATATTGAAGAACTTTATGAGCAGTATCTAACGGCTCCAGACTCAGTAGAGGCTGATTGGCGTGAATACTTCGATAAATTCCCGAAAGGTGATCAACCACACAGCAATGTACGTGAGCAATTCCTATTATTAGGCCGTAATTCAAGCCGTGTTCAGCCTGTAGTGCAAAGTGCAGTAAGTTCTGAGCATGAACGCCGTCAAATCGGTGTATTACAGTTGATCGCTGCATACCGTAACCGTGGTCATCAAAACGCAAAATTAGATCCACTTGGTCTTGCAAAACGTGAAATCGTGCCTGATCTAGATCTTGCTGCGCACGGTCTAACTCAGTCTGACTTAGATACTGTATTTAATACAGGTAACCTTGCAATCGGTAAGTCTGAAGCAACACTTGGTGAAATGGTTCAAGCAATGGAAGCAACTTATACTGCTTCGATTGGTGTTGAATACATGCACATTGTTGATACTAAAGAAAAACGTTGGATTCAACAACGCCTTGAAGGTACTCGTGGTCAATTTGGCTACACTGCAGACCAGAAAAAACACATCCTTGAACGTCTAACTGCAGCTGAAGGCCTAGAAAAATACCTTGGTAACAAATTCGTTGGTGCGAAACGTTTCGGTGTTGAAGGTGGTGAATCTTTCATTCCTATGGTGAATGAACTTATTCAACGTGCGGGTTCGGTAGGTTGTAAAGAAGTGGTTATCGGTATGCCTCACCGTGGCCGTTTAAACCTTCTTGTAAACATCATGGGTAAAAACCCAGCTGATCTATTTGGTGAGTTCGAAGGCAAATCTCTGCATAAAAAAGGCTCTGGTGACGTTAAATACCACCAAGGTTTCTCTTCAAACGTCATGACTCCGGGTGGCGAAGTTCACTTGGCATTAGCGTTTAACCCATCACACTTAGAAATCGTTGGACCTGTAGTAGAAGGTTCTGTACGCGCACGTCAAGTACGTCGTAAAGATATCGGTGGTGATGATGTATTACCAATCATCGTTCACGGTGATGCTGCATTTGCAGGTCAAGGTGTAAACCAAGAAACTTTCCAAATGTCACAAACTCGCGGTTATACCGTGGGTGGTACAGTTCATATCGTCGTGAACAACCAAGTTGGTTTCACAACGTCTGACCCACGTGATGCGCGTTCTACAGAATACTGTACTGACATCGCGAAAATGATCCAAGCACCGATCTTCCATGTGAACGGTGATGATCCTGAATCTGTATTATTTGTTTCTCAATTGGCACACGATTTCCGTCATACATTCCGTAAAGACGTTGTAATCGATATGTTCTGCTACCGTCGTCGTGGTCATAACGAAGCTGACGAGCCAGCTGCAACTCAGCCAATGATGTATCAAATCATCAATAAAAAAGCGACTACTCGTACGCTTTATGCTGACAAACTTGTACAAGAAGGCGTTCTTGATCGTGCTTCTGCTGATGCAATGGTTGAACAGTATCGTTCTGACCTTGAAGCAGGAAAACACGTTGCAAATGCGTTGGTACTTGAGCCAAATACAAAAATGTTTGTGGACTGGAAACCTTACCTAGGCCACGAATACACAGACAAATGGGATACGACTTTCCCAATCGAACGTCTAAAAGAGCTTGGTGCGAAAATGCGCGAGCTTCCTGAAGGCTTCGTGATGCAACGTCAGGTTGCTAAAGTGATTGATGACCGTCTGAAAATGCAGACTGGTGAAATGCCATTGAACTGGGGTGCTGCTGAAACATTAGCTTACGCGTCTCTTCTAGATGAAGGTTTCCTTGTTCGTTTAACAGGTGAAGACGTTGGTCGTGGTACATTCTCACACCGTCATGCAAAACTTCATAACCAAGTAGATGGTTCAACTTACATTCCATTATGTAACTTGAAAGAAAACCAACCGCGTACTGCAATTTATGACTCTTTATTGTCAGAAATGGCGGTTCTTGCATTCGAATACGGTTATGCAACAACTCTTCCAAAGAGCCTTGTCATTTGGGAAGCGCAATTTGGTGACTTCGCAAACTGTGCACAGGTTGTAATCGATCAGTTCATCGCGTCTGGCGAAACGAAGTGGGAACGTGTATGCGGTCTGACTATGCTTCTTCCACACGGCTTTGAAGGTCAAGGTCCTGAGCATTCATCAGCTCGTTTAGAGCGTTTCTTACAGCTATGTGCTGAAGAAAACATGCAAGTGATCACACCGACTACACCAGCGCAGATTTACCATGCGATGCGTCGTCAAGCACTTCGTCCAATCCGTAAACCAATGATCGTGACTTCACCGAAGTCGCTTCTTCGTCACAAACTTGCAACCTCTACATTAGAAGAACTTGCAAATGGTTCATTCCAAACTGTGATTGATGAAATCGACAACATCAACAAATCAGACGTAACTCGTCTAGTGCTTTGTGGTGGTAAGGTTTACTACGACTTACTTGAAAAACGTCGTGAAAAAGAATTGAACAACACAGCAATCGTTCGTATTGAACAATTGTATCCGTACCCAGAAGCACGTCTTGCTGAAGTTCTTGCACAATATCCAAACGTTAAAGAATTGGTTTGGGCTCAAGAAGAACCGAAGAACCAAGGTGCATGGTTATTCATCGCTCCGCGTCTGTATGACGACGTGATGAAAGCGGGCAAACAAGTTCGTATTAGTTATGCAGGTCGTGAAGCTTCTGCTGCACCGGCTTGTGGTTCACCATATTTGCACGCAAAACAACAAGCTCAGCTCGTAAATGATGCTTTAGCTATCGTAGCTGAATAACAGGAGATTCTTAATAATGGCAACCGAAATTAAAGCACCGGTATTCCCAGAGTCAGTTGCTGACGGTACAGTTGCAACTTGGCACAAACAACCAGGTGAAGCAGTATCACGTGACGAAGTGATTTGTGATATTGAAACAGATAAAGTTGTTTTAGAAGTTGTAGCTCCTGCTGACGGTACGATTTCTGCAATCGTTAAAAACGAAGGCGATACAGTTTTATCGAACGAAGTGATCGCGACTTTTGAAGAAGGTGTTGCTTCTGGCGCTGCTCAAACTCAAGCTGTTCAATCAGAAGAGAAAGTAGAACAAGCTGCTGCGCAAACTCAAGCGGGCGCTGCGCCAGTTGTTGAGCGTGCACAACCTGTTGCTGATCAAGCACCAGCAGTACGTAAAGCATTGACTGAGTCTGGCATTGCTGCTGCTGACGTTGCTGGCACTGGCCGTGGCGGTCGCATCACTAAAGAAGATGTTGCAAACCATCAAGCTAAACCAGCTGCTCCTGCTGCTGCGCCATTAAGCGTTGCTGTTGGTGAACGTATCGAAAAACGTGTTCCTATGACTCGTCTTCGTAAGCGTGTTGCTGAACGTCTACTTGCTGCAACTCAAGAAACTGCAATGTTGACTACGTTCAACGAAGTAAACATGAAACCAATCATGGAAATGCGTGCGCAATACAAAGATGCTTTTGAAAAGCGTCATGGTGCACGTCTTGGCTTCATGTCATTCTTTGTTAAAGCAGCAACTGAAGCACTTAAACGCTACCCAGCTGTAAACGCTTCGATTGATGGCAATGACATCGTTTACCACGGTTTCTACGACATCGGTGTTGCTGTATCAAGCGACCGTGGTCTAGTAGTTCCAGTTCTTCGTGATACTGACCGCATGAACTATGCTGAAGTTGAAAATGGTATCCGTGCATACGCTGGTAAAGCGCGTGATGGTAAATTGGGTATCGAAGATATGACTGGCGGTACATTCACTATTACTAATGGTGGTACTTTCGGTTCTTTGCTTTCTACACCTATCTTAAATACGCCACAAACTGCGATTTTGGGTATGCATAAAATCCAAGAACGTCCTATGGCTGTAAATGGTCAAGTTGAAATCTTGCCAATGATGTACTTAGCGCTTTCTTATGACCACCGTCTAATCGATGGTAAAGAAGCAGTAGGCTTCCTTGTAACAATCAAAGAATTGTTAGAAGAACCAGCTAAACTCATCCTTGATCTTTAATACTTCAGAATAATGCAATGGGCTTAGAGCGATCCTCTTAAGCCCATTTTTGGAGATACACATGTCTCAATTTGATTTAGTTGTTATTGGTGGCGGTCCTGGTGGTTATGAAGCTGCTATCCGCGCTGCTCAATTAGGCTTTAAAGTAGCTTGTATTGAAAAACGTATTCATAAAGGTAAACCATCTTTAGGTGGTACTTGCTTAAACGTGGGTTGTATCCCATCTAAAGCATTACTTGATTCATCTCACCGCTATGAAGATACCGTTCATCACTTAGATGACCACGGTATTACGACTGGTGAAGTGAAATTTGATCTTGCAAAACTGCTTGATCGTAAAGACAAAATTGTTAACCAATTAACGATGGGTATTGATGGCCTACTTAAAGGCAATGGTATCGAATGGTTAAAAGGTACAGGTAAATTACTTGCAGGTAAGAAAGTTGAGTTTGTATCTCACGAAGGTGAAACTCAAATTTTAGAACCTAAATATGTAATCCTTGCATCGGGTTCTGTGCCAGTCAATATTCCAGTTGCTCCTGTAGACCAAGACATTATTGTTGACTCTACTGGTGCGCTTGAGTTCCCAGAAGTGCCTAAACGTCTTGGAGTAATCGGCGCGGGTGTAATTGGTCTTGAACTTGGTTCAGTATGGCGTCGTCTTGGTTCTGAAGTTGTTGTATTTGAAGCAATGGATGCATTCTTGCCAATGGCTGATAAAGCTTTGGCAAAAGACTACCAAAAAGTATTGACTAAACAAGGCCTTGATATCCGTGTTGGCGCTAAAGTTGCTGGTACAGAAGTCAATGGCCGTGAAGTTACTGTTAAGTACACGCAAGGTGGCGAAGATAAAACTCAAACTTTCGATAAATTGATCGTTTGTGTGGGCCGTAAAGCATATGCAGAAGGTTTATTGGCTGAAGATTCAGGCATTAAACTCACTGAGCGCGGTCTAGTTGAAGTAAACGATTGGTGTGCAACTTCAGTTGAAGGCGTATACGCAATTGGTGACTTGGTACGTGGTCCAATGCTTGCACATAAAGCAATGGAAGAAGGCGTAATGGCTGTTGAGCGTATCCACGGTCATGCAGCTCAAGTGAACTATGACACTATTATCTCTGTAATTTACACACACCCAGAAGCGGCGTGGGTTGGTTTAACAGAAGAGCAAGCGAAAGAAAAAGGCCACGAAGTTAAAACAGGTCAATTTGGTTTCGCTGCAAATGGTCGTGCAATGGCTGCTGGTGAAAACGCAGGCTTTGTTAAGTTTGTTGCTGATGCAAAAACGGATCGTCTACTTGGTATGCATGTCATTGGACCTGCAGCGTCTGATATCGTACACCAAGGTATGATTGCACTTGAGTTTGTATCAAGTGTTGAAGACCTTCAGTTAATGACTTTCGGTCACCCGACATTCTCTGAAGTCGTTCACGAAGCTGCGTTGGCTGTCGATGGACGTGCGATTCACGCGATTCAGCGTAAACGTAAATAAGATGTAAAAAGAGCGGCTTAGGCCGCTCTTTTTTGTTTCAGATGGTTGTTTTAATTTGAATAATCATCTAAAAATAAAGATAAGAAATATTTTAAGATTTAAAAAAGGTTAAAGCTGCTTTGACGGATGTCTGGGCTTTAATGGGTCATAACAAAGCGAAAAAAGAGTAAAAGGTTGTTCAATGAATCTACACGAATATCAAGCTAAAGCGTTATTAAAAAAATATGGTATGCCAGTCCAAGAAGGCGTATTTGTAACAACCGCAGAAGAAGCAGTCAAAGCTTTTGAGCAATTGGGTGGTAAGTTTGCAGTTTTAAAAGCCCAAGTCCATGCAGGTGGTCGTGGTAAAGCGGGCGGCGTTAAAGTCGTAAAATCTGCACAAGAAGCCACTGATTATGTGAACCAAATGGTCGGCTCACGCTTAGTCACTTATCAAACAGATGCATTAGGTCAACCCGTCAGCGGTATTTTGGTATCTGAAGATGTTTATCCAGTAGAGCGTGAATTGTACCTAGGTGCTGTAGTTGACCGTTCTAGCCGTCGTGTGACCTTTATGGCATCGACTGAAGGCGGTGTTGAAATTGAGAAAGTTGCAGAAGAAACGCCTGAAAAAATTATTAAAGTTGAAGTAGATCCTCTAGTGGGATTGTTACCATTCCAAGCACGTGAAGTGGCGTTTGCTTTAAACCTAAAAGATGGTCAAGTGAATCAATTTGTCAAAATCATGTCTGCGGCTTATCAAGCATTCATTGAAAATGATTTTGCTTTATTTGAAATTAACCCGTTATCCGTACGTGAAAATGGCGAGATTTTATGTGTGGATGCAAAAATTGGTATCGACTCAAATGCTTTATATCGCTTACCAGAAATCGCAGCACTACGCGATAAAACGCAAGAAAATGAGCGTGAGCTGAAAGCCTCTGAGTTTGATCTGAACTATGTTGCCTTAGAAGGCAATATTGGTTGTATGGTCAATGGTGCTGGCCTAGCGATGGCAACCATGGACATCATCAAGCTATATGGTGGTCAACCTGCAAACTTCCTAGATGTAGGAGGCGGCGCGACCAAAGAACGCGTAATTGAAGCCTTTAAAATCATTTTGGCGGATAGTTCTGTGCAGGGTGTATTAATTAATATTTTTGGCGGAATTGTACGTTGTGACATGATTGCTGAAGCAATTATTGCAGCGGTTCAAGAAGTAAATGTGACTGTACCTGTGGTTGTTCGTCTAGAAGGGAACAATGCAGAGTTAGGTGCAAAATTACTTGATGAATCAGGTTTGAAATTGATTTCTGCAAATGGCTTGGCTGATGCTGCAGAAAAAATTGTTGCTGCGGTAAAAGGCTAAGGGAGTAGAGATCATGAGCGTATTAGTTAATAAAGACACCAAAGTATTGGTACAAGGTTTTACCGGTAAAAACGGCACATTCCATTCTGAACAGTCAATTGCTTACGGCACAAAAGTGGTCGGTGGGGTGACTCCGGGCAAAGGCGGCACACAACATTTGAATCTGCCCGTATTCAATACCATGAAAGAAGCTGTACGTGAAACGGGTGCAACGGCAACCTCGATTTATGTACCGGCACCATTTGTCCTAGATTCAATTATTGAATCGATTGATTCAGGTGTTGAGCTGATCGTTGTGATTACGGAAGGTGTGCCTACACTCGATATGCTAAAAGCTAAACGTTACCTAGAAACCTATGGTAATAATGCACGTCTAATTGGTCCGAACTGTCCAGGGATTATTACTCCGGGTGAATGTAAGATCGGTATTATGCCGGGGCATATTCATCAGCCAGGTAAAATCGGCATTATCTCGCGTTCAGGGACATTAACCTATGAAGCTGTAGCGCAAACTACGAAGTTGGGTCTAGGTCAGTCGACTTGTATCGGTATTGGGGGAGATCCAATTCCGGGCATGAACCAAATTGATTGCTTAAAGCTGTTCCAAGATGACCCTCAAACTGAAGCGATCATCATGATTGGTGAGATTGGTGGTACAGCAGAAGAAGAAGCGGCTGAATATATCCAGTCGAATGTTACAAAGCCTGTTGTTGGTTATATCGCGGGTGTAACTGCACCTAAAGGTAAACGTATGGGGCATGCAGGGGCAATCATTTCGGGCGGTAAAGGCACAGCTGAAGAGAAATTCGCTGCCTTTGAAAAAGCGGGTATGGCTTATACCCGTAGTCCTGCTGAATTAGGTTCGACCATGTACGAAGTGCTGAAAGGCAAAGGTTTGGTTTAATCGCCATACTTAAACATCAAAAGAGAATCTTCGGATTCTCTTTTTTTTTACGCAAAAAAAAGCGTATTTCAGCCGCTATGCAAAAGCCATAAGGGCATGGCTATGTGTTCTGCTTTGGGGTGCAGTGACGCTGCATAAACGGATGGAATATTGGTTGTTCAATAACTATGAAATGTAAAGAACACATAATAATCCGAATATGTGATGATTGCGGGGATGGTCATAGGTTTATGATTTTTAAAAATAATTTCGTATAGCGTGCAGTATATTGATTTTAGGGAAAATAACTAATTTAATTGAGATTTTTAATGGATCTTTATCATCAAAGAGCTTTTTTACTTGGATGAAGCCTAATATTTTCAATAGAAATTATTTTATTTGTAATTTTCTCAAGCCTTATACAAAGGATGGTAGATTAGGAATATGAGAAGGGGGAGCTTTAAAATTGGTGAAATTTGCTATCTCAGTGATGAAATTTTTTTAAGAAAATCTACATGAGCATATACATCTATAGTCAGCTATTATTTTTTAGTTGATGGTTTGAAGTGCAAAAACCTTGTTAGGCCCTATTTTCAATTTAATAAGCAATTTCCAAGTTTTATAAAAACAATAGATAGAACAAAATGTTATCGAGCTGAATATATAGAAGTAAATATCTTATTCTGTAAGATGAGAAGGATATATCAATTAATTGATTTTAAATATTTTGTTTCATAATTTTATGCTGTTTGCTCTATAGCTTCTAAATGAGTATTTTTATGAAATACGCCATTTGTTCATTGATTTAACATCAGGCTGTGATGCGAAATATAAATGTCAGAAACCATTAAAAGCGCTCTGATAAGACAGAAAATGTTGTTCATTTCTTTGGGAGATTGTATGCCCATAAGTACAAGTATCTAAGCCATAAAAAAAGCAGTGCGGACACTGCTTTTTTAATTCATTTAGAATGTGTTGCTCAAGCAATCACTTCTGAATAAAGAGATTTGATGGAGCCCTATCTCAATCAAAAACTTAGTTTTTGCTGGTTTTTAAGCTCTGAGTTAAACCGTTAATATCGCCACCTTGGATACCAAGCTCACTCATCAAGCTATCAATCAGTGGGGCCTGGCTGCGGTAGCGTAGGGCACTATTCACCACTTGGTCTGACAAGGCAACATTACCGCTGCCTTCGTGGTGAGCATCACCTTGGCAAGAACCTGCATGACCACCATTTAGGCCATTCACTTGCAAAATCTTAATGTCATCAATGTTTTCCATTGGTTTCACACTTTCGCGAATGATTTCAGGTAAGTATTTCAGCATCGCTAAACGAATTTGCATTTCAACCTGTTCAGATGACAATACGTTGTTTGCTTCGTTCACTGCACGTGTACCTTCAGCATCAACTTGGTATTGTTTTTCCATCGCCTGAGCCAAGAGAACTTTTGCGTCAGCTTCACCTTTGGCTTTTAAGCGAACTTTTTCAGCTTCGGCTTCAGCTGCAATACGGATAGCTTCTGCATCATCTGCTGCTGCTTGTTTACCTGCTTCTGCCGCGACAGTAATGGCAATCGCATCTTTCTCCGCTTTTTCTTTCGCAGAGACCAATTCAACAGCTTTTTGACGTTCAGCTTGTTGGATTTGACGAACGGTAATGACTTCTTCTTCGGCTTTTACCGCTTGAGCACGGGCTTGATCGGCATGCGCTTTAGCTTCAGATTCAGCACGAGATTTTTCTGCAATAGCAATGGCACGGTCTTGCTCAGCCAACTCAATGGTTTTCTTTTGTTCCACTTGGGCTTGCTGAATAATTTGTGACTTTTGAATATTTTGATTTTCAACGTCACGTGCAGCAGTAATACGCTTTAAGTCAACTTCACGTTCAGCAGCAATACGCGCTTCTTCGGCTTCACGTTTTTTAGCAGCTTCTTGTGATGCAATTTCTGCAAGCTGTTCTGCACGACGGATTGAAATTTCACGTTCTTGTTGCAGTTTTGCATATTCTTCTTCACGCAAAATTTGTAGACGTGCTTGTTCTGCTTCTAAGTTCTTGGTCTTGATTGCAAGATCTGCATCTTGCTCAATCGCATTACGTTTACGACGACGGTCTTCAATGGTTTCTGTCAGTTTAGTTAAACCTTCAGCATCGAACGCATTTTGTGGGTTGAAGTATTTAAAGCCTGTTTGGTCTAAGCCAGTTAATGAAACGGTTTCAAGTTCCAAACCGTTTTTATGTAAATCTTCAGACACCACTTGCTGAACTTTTTGAACGAAGTCGACACGTTTTTCATGCAATTCTTCCATCGCCATTTCTGCGGCAACTGCACGTAGAGAGTCAACGAATTTACCTTCGACCAAATTTTTAAGCTCATTTGGTGACATGGTCTTTTGACCTAACGTTTGTGCTGCTGTAGCAATCGAATCTGCGGTTGGTTTCACACGGACATAGAACTCCGCCATCACGTCGACACGCATACGGTCACGTGTAATCAGCGCTTGGTCATCTGCACGGCGAACTTCAAGACGTAGGGTGTTCATATTGACAGGGATAATTTCATGCAGCACCGGAAGCACAATAGCACCGCCACCTAAAATCACTTTTTCACCGCCGAAGCCTGTACGCACAAATGAAATTTCTTTACTTGAGCGACGATAAAGTCGAGCAATAATAAAACCAATAAAAATAAGTGCGGCAAAAATTATCCCGACTGAAACAAGGATACCGCTTGGAATAATGTCTAACATGGACGTTTATCTCTTTTGTTGTAGTTCAAGTTAACCCTCTAAAGTGCTAACAAGTTTGGTTTAAAAATCAGTATTTTGTTGACTCATCATGACTTCGAGATTTGCTGAACGTATGACGCGTTAAATGTATTTATATGGTGTTAAAAGAACTGATCGAGCATCAATTCATTCAAAATTTAGAGCATGGTGGCTTGAAAGCCTACATTTGTTTTTTGGGTTAAAACCACTGATTGACCTTGGCTGAAAATTTCATCTTGTTCAGGTTCAACCAAAATATAATGGGTCAATCCGTGTTGATCTTTGACTTTGGCTTGAGCAGGAGACTGTGGTCGTGCATCACCCAAAATGATCGTGGCCGTTCTACCGATCAATTCATCACTATAAATGGCGGTTGTTTCATCTTGCGGTAAAATACGGGCAATGAGCATTGCGCTAAAACGTACGAAGGGCATGCACAGAAAAATACAGGCTGGTGCAATAATCCATGCACTGAACATCATACTGGTCATTTGGTTAACGATGGCTTGAATAGCAAAGCCCAACAAACTATAGACACATAAGAAAATGATGAGCCATACAAACAGTGGAATACGACCCAAATACAACCAATCGAGCACACGTGTCACGATACCTGCATCGGCATCTACACCTAGCTCTGCATTATGACCAACATCCTCAGGTAGGAATTGATCTAAGAAGCCTTGAGAACCCCCCCCTAAAATTGTTAACACAATCTCAAAAAGTCCAAACAAGAACATTAAGCAGAGACTGATGCTAAACACGATATTAGACGGGTGAGTAAACAATTCCCACATTATATTTATCTCTATATTTATGCTTATAAAAAATCAAAAAAAAATAATTCTGGCCGAATTTTTTTCAGTAAATAAAATAACATTATCTGTCGAAATTGTGTAAAAAAATTACAGATCAGATTAACAAAAAGTCGGCTTTTATGTGAGCTATTACTAAGTTTTTCTTTAAAAATAGTTGATCAATTAAATCAGGATTATCTAAATCTAAAATGAATAGCACTTCTACTTTACCCATTTAAGATTTAAGTCATTGTGATCAATCAAATTTTCAGTCTAATTGCAGATATATAAGTGGTCGTGCTCAAGGGAGAGAAATGGCCTGTTAAACGGCACAGAAAACAATGTTAGGAAATGTAAATTTATAAGCGTCACAGCAGTGCTGAGGGCTTTGCCGTGACTTTCGATGTCATATGAAGATTTGAACTGGCGTTCAATAGAGCGCTTTTTAGGTGGCTTTAACCCTTTTTATAACAATGAAGTTTGAATGCGTACTTTCATATCTAAAGCCGCTTGAACAATAAAGGTTTTCATCCACTTCACTTGTTCGCCCATCGGATTGGTTTTAATCGCAGTGTCTAAAAAGCCCATGCTTTCAAGTTGAAACAATTGTTTTTCGATCTCTTCTTCTAACTGGGTGCTATTGGCTGCGAGCGGGAAATGGATTAAGTGAAATGCTTTGGGAAAATTATAAAAAGCATAGAGCAGATTAAATGCACGTTGATCGGCCTTTAAATTGCCAGCGCCAATTTCGTAGCCGCGATCTTGGTTACTGTGAGTCACCCCAATCAAAAACTCGAGTTTATTGTCCAAAAGTCGTAGGCCGAACTGAAGGCCAATTTGGTCAGCACTCAGCTCATGTTGTATAAAGTTATTCAGCGGGCTGCCGTCATCATTTAAGGCTTCTTGGAGCACGAGCATGTGTGAAGAATGCTGATAAATATAGCCAGCAAGACCTGCTGCTTCAATCAGCGACTTTAAGGTTTCAAGCGTATAGTGACTATATGGCATATCAATAACTATTGGAGAGTGATATAGCTACTTTAGGTACTTTGAGCGAGTTTGAATACCGATTGTTTAGAGGATTTAGCGATTAGTTAATTGATAAAAAATTGCGTAAAATTACGGATCTCGGACTAGAATAATAATGAAATTGATAAGTCTATTGTATTAAATTAATTAAAATTGATAAGCAGTATCAGACAATTTGTATATGACGAATAAGAATATCAATATCACAAAACAAGCAATCGTTATGAAAGCTTAATCACTATAATGTATATATATCTTTAAAAGTGTAATAAGTACACATATTCTAAGCTGGTGTTGTCCATGTCATTAAATGAGGAAAGACTTACTCATCTTAAACAGCTTGAAGCTGAGAGTATTCATATCATCCGTGAAGTTGCTGCTGAGTTCGAAAACCCAGTCATGCTGTATTCAATCGGTAAAGATTCAGCGGTCATGCTGCATCTTGCTTTAAAAGCATTCTATCCTGCCAAACTTCCATTCCCACTACTGCATGTAGACACGGGTTGGAAATTTAAAGACATGATTACTTTCCGTGACAACATGGCAAAAGAGCATGGCTTTGATTTGATCGTGCATCAAAACAAAGAAGGTAAAGACGCAGGCGTGAATCCGTTCGATTACGGTAGCTCAAAATATACTGACATTATGAAAACTCAAGGCTTAAAACAAGCACTTGATAAATATCAGTTTGATGCGGCTTTTGGTGGTGCGCGCCGTGACGAAGAGAAATCTCGTGCCAAAGAACGTGTTTACTCATTCCGTGATACCAAACACCGTTGGGACCCTAAAAACCAACGTCCTGAACTTTGGAATCTTTACAACGGTAAAGTAAACAAAGGCGAAAGTATTCGTGTGTTCCCATTGTCGAACTGGACTGAGTTGGATATTTGGCAATACATCTACCTTGAAAATATTAAATTGGTTCCTTTGTACTTGGCTGCTGAACGTCCAGTGGTTGAGCGTAACGGTACACTGATCATGGTTGATGATGAGCGTATGCGTTTGAACGAAGGTGAAGTGCCACAAATGAAATCGGTGCGTTTCCGTACTTTAGGTTGTTACCCATTAACTGGTGCGGTTGAATCAACTGCAACAACTTTACCGGAAATTATCCAAGAGATGCTTTTAGCCACCACATCTGAACGTCAAGGTCGTATGATCGACCATGATGAAGCAGGTTCGATGGAAAAGAAAAAGCAGGAAGGTTACTTCTAAGAATCTCATAATCTCCCTTGCGCAGCAGTGCTGCTCACCCTCTTTACTAAAGAGGGGGAACTCCCGAGAAAGAACGGAGCAAAGTCTCCCTTTCTTAAAGGGAGATTTAGAGGGATTAAAAAGATTCAGAAACCGATTTCAAAAGAATATGTGGAGC
The DNA here is from genome assembly GCF_013418685.1 of Acinetobacter sp. YH12129. Taxonomy (NCBI): domain Bacteria; kingdom Pseudomonadati; phylum Pseudomonadota; class Gammaproteobacteria; order Moraxellales; family Moraxellaceae; genus Acinetobacter; species Acinetobacter sp. YH12129. The sequence continues at coordinate 58,846 of NZ_VPBP01000006.1, read as the reverse complement.
TTTGAGCAATGTCTCATCAATCAGATTTAATTAGCCAAGACATCTTGGCGTATTTAAAACAACACGAAAATAAAGATCTTCTTCGTTTCCTGACTTGCGGTAACGTGGATGATGGTAAATCGACTCTAATTGGTCGTTTACTTTACGATTCAAAATTGATTTATGAAGATCAATTACAAGCTGTGACTCGTGACTCTAAAAAAGTAGGTACAACGGGTGATGCGCCTGACTTGGCTTTACTTGTCGATGGTCTACAAGCAGAGCGTGAACAAGGTATTACCATTGACGTGGCTTACCGTTATTTCTCTACTGAAAAACGTAAGTTCATTATTGCTGACACCCCGGGGCATGAGCAGTACACACGTAACATGGCAACTGGTGCGTCGACTGCCGATCTTGCGATTATCTTAATTGATGCGCGTTATGGCGTTCAAACGCAAACTCGTCGTCACTCATTTATTGCGAGTCTTTTGGGTATTCGTAATATCGTGGTTGCAGTGAACAAAATGGACTTGGTTGAATTCTCTGAAGCGCGCTTCAATGAAATTCAAGCAGAGTACAATGAGTTCGTAAACCAATTGGGCGACCGTAAACCTGCGAACATTATCTTCACGCCTATTTCTGCGTTGAATGGTGATAACGTTGTAAACAAATCGCCAAATACGCCGTGGTACCAAGGTCAGACTTTAATGGAGACTTTGGAAACTGTTGAAATTTCGCATGATACGAGCAAGCACGAATTCCGTTTCCCAGTTCAATATGTCAACCGTCCGAACCTCGATTTCCGTGGCTTCTGCGGTACGATTGCACTTGGTGAAGTGAAAGTTGGCGATACCATTACTGCATTGCCATCTGGTAAGTCTTCGACTGTTAAAGAAATCGTCACTTTTGACGGTAACTTAGAGCATGCTGTTGCAGGTCAAGCAGTGACTTTAACACTAAACGATGAAATTGATATTTCACGTGGTAACGTGTTGGTAAAAGCGGGCGAACAGCCGTTAATTTCACGTTCTGCACGTGCCTCTGTGGTATGGATGACAGATGCGCCTTTAGTAGTTGGCAAGCTGTATAACGTGAAGTTTGGTACACAAACTATTCCTGCGAAAGTTGCGAAAATTAACTATCGTACCAATGTGAACACACTGGAAAAAACGGAAGTTGAACAGCTTGAATTGAATGCGATTGCAGATGTAACGATTGAGTTTGATGCGCCAGTGGTATTTGACCGTTACCAAGACAGTCGTTACACAGGTTCATTCATCTTTATTGACCGTTTAAGCAACGTGACTGTTGGTGCGGGTATGGTTGAGTCTGCAGTGGAATGGACTGCACACAACGAGCCTGTAACTGCTGAAGCGCGTGCTGCACGTTTAGGTCAAAAACCTGCTGCTGTAACTGTGACTGCTAAAGCCCTTGAAAATGCGCAAGCGATTGAAAGCTTATTGATTCAGCAAGGTGTGGTTGCAATTGCGAAAGCTGGTTTAACTGTGGAGCAAGTTGCACTAGTTCGTGAAACTGGTGTGGTTGTGATTACGGATACTGCTGAAGGTACTGATGTGACTTATGCCTTCGATGCTGCTGAAGAAGTTGCTGAGAAAATTGTTGAGTTGGTTCGTTTGTAATAGATTGAATTGATTTAAAAAAAGACCCGCTGAGAAGCGGGTTTCTTATTTAGGACTCTTCGGGTGTCTTTTTTGTTTTTTCTAGACTTGGAATAAGTTTTTCTAAAATTGAGTCGGATTTTACATTTTCCATTCCATCGGCTGGATTTTTTCTAAATGCTTCTAAATTAATTTCTAATAACTTAGCTTGTAGATAAATAGATTCATCACTTTCAGAATTTAGAGTTTTTATTTCAGTTTTATACTTTTCAAATGAACGAGCTAAAGCTTCTTTATGTCCATATTCTTGTTCTAATTTGGAATATCTATTGAGGTTCAAATTGGCAACCGTAGCAATCCAAATGAGTGGAATATTAAGGATTAATCTAACAGTTATAGAGGTTATAGTGATTTGATCAATATTGTTGAAGTCAATTGTCAAAAAATTAAATCCAGCCAAAAGTACTAATGCACCTATAAATACATATAAATTATTTTTCCTGTTCTCTTTTGCCTGATTACCTTTCTCATAAAAGCCGCCAGCTAATCCAGCATTGCTAGCTTGATTTAAAACTTTTAAAGCTTCTTTTTCGGTTTCTTCTAATGTTTCTAATCTCTGAGATAAAACTTGTTCTAAAGATTGGTTGTTTTTGTCACCAAAAATTTTTAGATAAAATTTATCTAAAGCATTCTTTTGTTTGTTGAAAGTAGTTGAGTAAGATGAAATTTTTTCACCAGCGTCATTAGTTTCATCAATAAATATGTAGTCGTAGTAATCGTCAATTTCTTGGTATTTCTTTTTAATTGCTTGCTCACGTGAAGTTTCTATACCTTCTACAATAACGTCATTATTGAATAGGTAAGAGTGTACGTCTTTTGCTTTAGTTGCTAGTTGATCTAGTTTTTGACTATGACTTAATTCTTCACCTTCATTTGCAGCAAAATATTTCCTGAACTCGATTTTAAGTTTATCTGATTCATTGTATAAATCAGCTAGATTCTCAGAGTCTAGTAATTCTTTAAGAGTTTGTGTTGTAGTTGTTCCGTCTTCGTAAGTGTGTTCCATTAAAGATTTTAAAGATGAAACCTCATTCTTTAATTGTTGTAATTCTTTAAATTCCGCAATTAATAGCTGTTTCTGTGCTTTAACATCTACTATTTCTGTTTGAAGTTGCTCTATTTCGGCTCGTATTAATTTTGCAGCGGCAGTTCGTCCATCTGTAATATGTTCTAGATTATCTGCAAGTGTGTATTTACTTGAAAGTTTTCCATGTAATGCACTTAATTGTTTAAGTGCTTGTTCAACTTCTTTGCGCTCTGTTTGTGTCATGCCTGTTGAAAGCATATCGCGTATTTTCCCCATAAAAAACAAACCATAAATAGTAATTATGGTTAAATATTACACTTTTTTTTGAATGTGTTTGATAATGATTTTATTTTGATATAAGATATATCTTAAATAATCTTAAGGTGTATCTTTGCGATGTCAAATTCTGACCTTCTTGCTGTTAACGATAGTCCTGTTAAAACCCGCAAACGCCTGTTTGAAGCAGGGCACATGAAACTATTGGTACTGCATCTGATCTCCCAAGCACCTAAGTTCAGCTACGATATTATTAAAGATGTCGGCGCAATCGTCGGCGGTGGCTACAGCCCAAGCACAGGGACAATTTACCCAACGCTGAATTACCTCGAAGAACAGCAATACATCCATGCAGAACTAAATGCCGAAGACCGTAAACAATACAGCGTTACGCAGTCAGGCTTAGTACATCTAGATGCAGAAAAAGCCACAGTAGAGAAAATTCTGTGTCGTTTTGATACCCGTAAGCAGATTCATAACAATGAACAATACGTCGACATCAAACGTGCGATGGAAAACCTAAAAGCATCACTGCGCATCAAAATTCAGCACTGTGAACTGACACCTGAACAGGTGTATGCCATTGCAGAAAAAATCGATCAGGCGGCAGTCGAAATCAGCCGTATGGAGGTGACACAATGAAACAGCATCAATATGAAATCACGCTCAAACATATTGCTGATGCGCAGGGCAATCCTTCGACTTATACCGAAGCGTTGCAGTTTAATGCCTACAACCATGATGACATGTTTAAGGTGCTGGAGCATTTGACCAAAGCGCAATTGTTAGATGATGAAAAGACCAAAGCCTTTGCTGTGGGTCTGAAACTGTTTGGTGAAACCTTGTTGGAAAATAAAGACCATCCTTTATTTAAAAGATTTCATGCCGCATTTCGGCCAGTTTATGAAAACACTAAAACAAACCGTAAAAGCCCAGAACGCAGCCCAAGACGAATAATAGGTATTTACAGATGAATCAACTCCCAAAATTTCATCCCAAACACATGACTTGGCTGATGCCCTTAATCTTGTCCGGCATTATGAGCGGTTCAATTTCTTGCTTTAATATGCTGATGAATAAAGGCTTAGTTGAAGGCTTTCTTGGCATTTGGCTGCGCGCATGGAGCATGTCGTGGATGATGGCCTTTCCGCTCATTTTGATCGTGTTGCCATTGGTGCGTAATACGCTAATGAAGTTTGTACGCCTACCAAATGAGCCTGCATCCAAATAAAAGGTACATCTATTTAGTCATGAGTTGAGTGTGACTGCATCGCATCTTGAATGATGGCTGTTAATTCAGTCAGTGATTTGACACCTGCAATACGTTGAATCACTTTCCCGCGATAAAACAGCAAGGTAGAGGGTAGTCCATAAACGTTATAACGCAATGTCAGTATCGGTGAGGAATCAATATTCACTTTGCCAAATTTAAGCCGTGTATGCTGCGCTGACATTTGACTTGCGCACTGCTCAAATACTGGGAAGTTCTGTACACAGGGCGCGCACCAGTCTGCATAGAAGCGAATCACGGCAAAACCATCAAACCATTCATAGTCACTGGCGTTATCTTCATTGTATTCAACGATCTGAGACATGCTTGGCCTATTATTCATTTACGAAATACACTACAAATTATACATAAGTCCATGTTTATTCATTCTGCGCCATTTCTATGTTCAAATAGTGCAGAGATAGATGAATATTCAATAATTGAAAAGGGAAAACAATGTCACAGCAAAGCATGCAGCAGGTCATTATTACTGAGCCGGGCGGTGTAGATAAACTGGCCTATGAAAGTGTTGCCATCCCAGAAGCGAAAGCAGATGAAGTGTTGGTTAAAGTGCATGCCTTTGGCATCAACCGTCCAGACATTTTACAGCGTCAAGGTTTATACCCAATGCCGAAAGGCGTAACGCCAGTACCAGGTTTAGAGGTTGCGGGTGAAGTGGTTGCTGTGGGTGCAGAGGTTACTTTATTTCAAGTAGGTGATAAGGTTTGCGGTCTGACCAATGGCGGCGGTTATGCAGAATATTGCGTGGTGCCTGAAAGCCAAACCATTGCGATTCCTGAAGGCGTCAGCTTTACTCAAGCTGCAGCGATTCCTGAAACATTCTTTACCGTTTGGGCGAATGTATTCCAAATGGGCAAAGCCAAAGCAGGTGAAACGGTGCTGATTCATGGTGGAACCAGTGGTATTGGAACTACGGCAATCATGCTGTGTAATGCGTTGGGCATGAAAACCTTTGCAACAGTCGGTTCAGATGAAAAAGTGGCAGCGATCTCTGATATCACACATGCGATTAACTACAAGACTCAAGACTTTGAGCAAGTGATTAATGAAGCGACCAATGAGCAAGGTGTAGATGTCATTTTAGATATTGTTGGCGCACCGTATTTGGCGCAGAACCTCAATCTATTACGTCGTGATGGTCGTTTGGTCTATATCGCATTTTTAGGTGGTGCAAAGGCCAAAGAGGTGAAACTGGGTCAAATCATGATGAAGCGTTTGACCATTACAGGCTCAACCATGCGTGCGCGTAATACTGCAGAAAAAGCAGAGATTGCCAAAGGCATTCAGGAAAATGTTGTTCCGTTATGGTCTAAAGGTGAATGTCTGCCAATGATCTACAAAACATTTAAGTTTGATCAAATTCAAGAAGCACATGCAGCCATGGATACAGGCGACCATGTGGGTAAGATTGTGGTTGAAGTGATCTAAAGGATTATTTTTAAAACGCGATGTATTTGCAGGGTGTTTTAAAATAATAAAAGAGGGCGATGTCCCTCTTTTTTATTGTCTTACTAAACTTTAGGCATAAAAAAACCAGCTTATCGCTGGGTTCTTTATTACACCATCTTCAGTAGTAGAAGAATGGTGCCCGAGGCCAGACTCGAACTGGCACGCTTTGTGGGCGGGGGATTTTAAATCCCCTGTGTCTACCGATTTCACCACTCGGGCTTAACAAGATTGGAGGCGGAGGTCGGAATCGAACCGGCGTACACGGAGTTGCAGTCCGCTGCATGACCACTCTGCCACCCCGCCATGTCTTGTTGATGCGTATATTAGCAAGCTCTGAAAAAAAAACAATAGCAGATTCATCTGTATGAGCATAAAAGCAGCATACAAGGTAAAAAATTTAAAATAATCATGTATTATGTGCAAAATTGATTCATATCATCACTTGGAGAAGTGCCGTGGCATTAGTTTTAGATGGTCGTGCATTGGCGAAGAAAATTGAAGCTGACTTGTTGACTCGCGTAGAAGCGCTAAAAGAGAAAACTGGTCGTACCCCAATTCTTGCGACTATTTTGGTAGGTGACGATGGTGCATCTGCAACTTATGTACGTATGAAAGGGAATGCTTGCCGCCGTGTTGGTATGGATTCATTAAAAGTTGAGCTTCCTAAAGAAACCACAACTGAGCAATTGCTTGCTGAAATTGAAAAATTGAATGCAAACCCAGATGTTCACGGTATTTTGTTACAACACCCAGTACCTGCTCAAATTGATGAGCGTGCATGTTTCGATGCGATCTCTCTTGAAAAAGACGTGGATGGCGTGACCTGCTTAGGTTTTGGTCGTATGGCAATGGGTGAAGCTGCGTATGGTTCTGCGACTCCTGCAGGTATCATGACCATTTTAAAAGAAAACAACATTGAAATTGCAGGTAAACATGCGGTTGTTGTGGGACGTTCTGCAATTTTGGGTAAACCAATGTCTGCAATGTTACTTGAAGCAAATGCGACAGTGACTACTTGCCACTCACGTACTCAAAACTTAGCTGACTTTGTTAAGCAAGCTGACATTATTGTGGGTGCGGTAGGTAAAGCTGAATTGATTCAAAAAGATTGGATCAAACCAGGTGCAGTGGTTGTTGATGCTGGCTTTCATCCACGTGATGGCGGCGGTGTAGGTGATATCCAATTGGTGGGTATTGAAGAAGTTGCTTCTGCTTATACACCTGTTCCGGGTGGTGTAGGTCCTATGACCATTACAACGTTGATTCGTCAAACTGTTGAAGCTGCTGAAAAAGCGTTGGGTTAATCTTTTAATAAAAAGATCTTAAAGTCACAACGGAGTCTTACCGTTGTGACTTATAAATGTAAGAAGCTCGTATGTTACTTTTGTTTCGGCAAAAGTAACCAAAACCATTTGTCATCTGCTGAACTCGACATAATCAGCCTTTTGATTAATGGTGTCGCAGAAACAGTGTTCATTCGATTAAGGTCTGTCTCGCACAGCAGCAGATGACGATGTCGCGTATCTGATACGTTTATAAATTCAAATAAAATCATCCCCAAGGCTTAATATGAGCTGTACTTTCCAATTTCCTAAAGCCCCTGAACATTTACTTAAAGCACTTCATGAAGTCATTCCGCATTGTGAATTACATGCACAACAGTTGCCTGAAACCCCCATTTCTTTATGGTTGATACCGCCTGTATTTCCAACCGATAAATTGGATGATGAAGTCATTCGTCGTATATGGAATGATACGCCGTATTGGATCTTTTGTTGGGCTTCAGGGCTTGCAATGGCGCAGTGGTTGTTGGCAGAGCCGCATCATGTCAAAGATAAAGTCGTGTTGGACTTTGGTGCAGGTTCAGGCGTGGTGGCGATTGCCGCGAAAATGGCAGGGGCGAAACGCGTGATCTGCTGTGACATCGACCAAGTAAGCCTAGATGCCTGCCGTGCCAATGCAGAGCTGAATAATGTTGAACTCGAATATTTGGACGATTTGTATAAAGCCGAACAAGTCGATATTTTATTGGCTGCCGATGTGCTGTATGACCAATGCAACCGTTTCTTTTTGGATGAATTTTTAAAGTTTGCTCCAGAAGTGTGGGTGGCAGACAGTCGTGTGAAAAACTTTAGTCATCCTAAATATGAAAAACTCGATGAACGAAGCGCAACGACATGGCCTGATTTGGATGAATCACCTGAGTTTCGTAATGTGAGTTTTTATAAAACGCTATAATTATTGAACTCATAAAAAAAGACGCTCAATGCGTCTTTTGAATAACATATTTTATTAAGAACAGGTATAGCGAACCACACGTAAGGTTGAAGGGCGAGCATCGAGTGCATCACGCGCGCCTAAGTTTTCAGAGTTACGTAGATCAGGAGTATTTGATAGACCGAAGTTCGCACGTGTATTACCAATTTGACGGCCGTACTGGGTATTTTCCAAAGCAGGATTTGCAATTTCGTTCACGCTTAAGATTTGTAATTTATAGATCTTTTGCGTATTTAATACTTTTTGGCAAGCACGTTGTAATTTATTGGCATCCAGTTGTTGGTTTTGGCGACCCGCTAGAGTATATGCAAGTGTTGCGCTATCTGCAGATTTGGACTCTATTTGAAAGCCCGTTTGACCATTAAAAGCACGTGGAGTGCTTTGGCAAGCAGCCATCGACATTGCAACAATACCCAAACTTAAAACTTTGTAAATATTTTTCATCATTCATTCGCCGTGTGTATTTGTATGCTCAGTATGCCATAGTCCGTCTGTCGACTCGATGGCGAAAATCAAGAAAGCCAAAGAAGTTTGATTAACTCTTTGATGCAGCCGAAACGGTGAATAGATGGAAATGGAGATAAAAAAAGCTCATCAAAATAGGCTTTGATGAGCTTAAGTGGAATAGCAGGGCTGAGCGAATTAATCGTCAGTGATCATGCTATGTTTTTTGGTATCTTTCATGAAGACATAGGTAATTAAAGATAAACCAATCATGAATGTAATGTAGTAGAAGAAGTAGTTTTCATGGCCTGCATTTTTGAAGCTCAAAGCTACAAGTTCTGCGGTACCACCAAAGAGTGTATTTGCAATGGCATAAGGCAATGCAACACCTAGGGCACGGATGTGTGCAGGGAACAACTCAGCTTTTACTACGGCATTAATCGCAGTATAACCAGTGACAATCACCATACCGCTCATGCAAAGCATAAATGCTGTGGTTGGGCTAGTCGTAGAACCGATACCGTTGAAAATTGGAATGGTGAAGAGTACACCAAGCACACCAAAGGCGATCATAATTGGCTTACGACCAATTTTGTCTGAAAGCGCACCGACAGCAGGTTGTAAAAGCATAAAGATGAAAATTGCAGCAGTGGTAATTTCAGTTGCTGTGGTTTTTTCAAAACCAGACGTGTTGACCAAATACTTTTGCAAATAAGTGGTAAAGGTGTTGAACGCTAAAGTACCACCGGCAGTCAACATGATCACAGTGAAGGCTTGTTTAGGGTATTTGGTAAATAACGCTAAAGCACCTGATTTTGGACCACCATTTTTAGCTTGTTCTTGAGCTTCTTTAGAGGATTGAGTTTCAACTAAACCGCGACGAATCCAGAACACCACAATAGCGAGTAATGCACCGATGAAGAACGGAACACGCCAGCCCCATTCAGTTAAAGCTTGTTCTGAGAAATTGCGTTGTAAGATAATTAAAACGCAAAGTGCCAATAGCTGACCTGAAATCAGTGTGACATATTGGAAACTTGAGAAGAAGCCACGATGGTTTTTACCTGCCATTTCAGTCAAATAGGTGGCACTAGAACCATATTCACCACCAACACTTAAGCCTTGGAGTAAACGCGCTAAAAGTAGAATAGCGGGTGCGAGCATGCCTACAGAATCATAGGTTGGTGCACATGCGATCATCAGTGAGCCGACACACATCAACGATACAGACAGCGTTAAACCTGCTTTACGACCTTTACGGTCCGCATAAATACCCATGACCCATGCGCCGATTGGACGCATTAAGAAACCGAGTGCAAAGACTGCAGCTGCTTGTAAGAGTTTTACAGTATTGTCACCGTCAGGGAAAAATTGCGGTGCAAAGTAAAGGGTAAAGGCAGCGTAGACATACCAGTCGTACCATTCAACGAGGTTGCCGGCAGATCCGCCGAGGATAGATTTGACACGAGTTTTTCTATCCAATTGTTCAGGAACAACTGGCTCAGATGAGTTTGACACATCATTCTCCAAGGAATGAATGCAAAACATATCCATTTAAACTCTTTGGGAAAAGTTTAAATCAATATATTTTGTCGAAATGGGAGATGGAACTATATTTATTTAATTTATACTCCTGTTGTCGCAGAAAATCATGCGACTTTAGTCTATAAAATGCGATTTTTTTGATCAGATAGATTTTTCACGACTAAATGAAAACAACAAAGCCTCATAGACTGAGGCTTTGATGGGGAAAACATGCTGTTTTTGATCAGCTTGATCAATAAGTCATCATCAAATGAACCTGATCAATGCTCCTGAATTTTGGAATGGTGTTTGGTGTCTTTCATAAAGACGTAGACCAATAATGAAATAAAAATCATGATGGTTACATAGATGAAGAACCATGTCTCATAGCCAGCTTCTTTGAAACTTAGGGCAAAAAATTCTGCAGTACCACCAAAGATGGTATTTGCAAGAGCATAAGGCAGTGCAACACCCAATGCGCGAATATGCGCAGGGAACATTTCTGCTTTTACAACCGCATTGATCGAGGTGTATCCCGTGACAATCACTAGACCTGCGAGACAGAGCCAAAATGCAGTCCAATAATCTTGAGTTTGTCCTAATGCACTAAATAGAACATAGGTGAACAGCACCCCTAAGATCCCAAAAGCGATCATTAAAGGCTTACGACCAATTTTATCGGATAGACCACCTGCTAGTGGTTGTAAGCACATAAAAATAAACAGTGCTAAAGTGGTGATTTGCGTGGCCTCAGGTTTACTAAAGCCAGAGGTATTGACCAGATATTTTTGCAAATAGGTGGTGTAGGTATAAAAAGCCAATGTACCCCCAGCTGTTAAAAATAACACCGTGAATGCTTCTTTCGGATAATGCTTAAATAGAGAAAATAAGCCTGATTCAGGCTGGTCCTTTTGCTCTTGTGCATTTTTGAAGGACTGGGTTTCTAGCAGGCCACGTCGAATACGGAAAACCACTACCGCTAAGCACGCACCAATAAAGAACGGAATACGCCAGCCCCAATCATGCAATTGTTCTTCTGTCAGCAACCATTGCAAAATAAGTAGTACGCACAGTGCAGTCAACTGACCTGCAATCAGTGTCACATATTGAAAGCTTGAAAAAAAACCACGACGGTCGCGGTCAGCCATTTCACTGAGGTAGGTCGCACTAGCGCCATATTCACCGCCGACACTTAAGCCTTGAATCAGTCGAGCTACCACAAGAATAATCGGCGCCAAAATACCAATTTGGTCATGCGTTGGAGAAATTGCAATCATCAATGAGCCGATACACATGAGTGTGACGGAGAGGGTTAAACCTGACTTTCGACCTTTTTTGTCTGAATAGATCCCCATAATCCATGCACCAATGGGCCGCATGAGGAAGCCCACTGCAAAGATGGCCGCGGCTTGGAGAAGTTGTGCAGTCTGGCTGCCCTGAGGGAAAAAAGCATGGGCGAAATAGAGGGTGAATGCCGCATAGACATACCAATCGTACCATTCAACAAGATTACCTGCTGAACCTCCGAGAATGGATTTTACTCGGGTCTTTGTATCTAAATTTGATTGAGTAACAATTTCTTCCGTCATTTTAAAATCCATCTTTTTTATTGTGTGAAAATATCTTATGCGTATCGAAAAGCATGAAATGTAAACTAAAAAAGAGGTTTTGTTTAAAAAGTGTACAAATCAACAACTTGTCGTGAATTTTGCTTTGAATAATGGTTTGGGCCTTAAAATGATTGATTTCATACTTGAGCCAGCAGGCTTTTAAACGTACATTTAAAATATAACTTCTCATTTAATGAGGAATACAAAAACTCAGCGTAAGGATATCGTGACCAAAATAGGTATCTTGATCAAAAAATCATGATCAATGAGAAAAATAATAAAGCAAAGAAAACGATGCATTGTTGAATAAAAAAGACATAGTGGGAGGGAGCGATGAATACACAACAACAATCAATATATGACATGGTGGTCATTGGTGGTGGAATCAATGGTGTTGGTATTGCTTGTGATGCAGCGGGGCGGGGGTTAAGTGTTTTGCTCTGCGAAAAAGACGATCTCGCGAGCCATACTTCATCTGCAAGTAGCAAGTTAATTCATGGTGGTCTTCGCTATTTAGAGCATAAAGAATTTCGTTTAGTACGTGAAGCGCTTGCAGAACGCGAAGTTCTGCTTAAAAAAGCCCCTCATATTATTCGGCCTATGCGTTTTATCATGCCACATGAACCGCACTTACGTCCGGCTTGGCTAATTCGGACTGGATTATTCTTTTATGATTATTTGGGTAAGCGAGAACAGCTTGCTGGCTCCAATGGTATTGAATTTGATGTGAAAGTTAGTCCTTTAGCACTCAGATTTACTCGAGGGTTTGAATATTCCGACTGCGTTGTGGATGATGCACGCTTGGTTGTACTCAATGCAATACAAGCACGAGAACATGGTGCACAGATTCTGACTCGAACAGAATGTTTAAATGCATATAGTAAAGGTGGCATTTGGCAGGTGTGTTTGAAAAATGCCAAGGGTTTGCAAAATGTGCAGGCTAAAGTATTGGTGAATGCGGCAGGTCCTTGGGTTGCTGACTTTATAAAACAGGGTTTAAAGCAAGAGTCACCTTATAGTATACGGCTGATACAGGGTAGCCATATCATTGTTCCAAAGCTCTTTGACGGCGATAAAGCTTTTATTATGCAAAATGATGATCATCGCATTGTCTTTGCGATCCCATATTTAGAACAATTTACCTTGATCGGCACGACAGATCGTGAATATCATGCAGACCCAAATCGAGTAAAGATAAGCCAAGAAGAAATCGATTACTTGCTTGATGTGTCAAATGATCACTTTAAAACTCAATTGACGCAAACGGACATCATTTCAACCTATTCAGGTGTGCGTCCGCTGTGTGATGATGAGTCAGATAATCCAGCCGCAGTCACGCGAGATTACACCTTGGCACTGACCGATGTAGAAGGGGCTGCATTACTTTCAATCTTTGGTGGCAAACTTACCACTTACCGAAAACTAGCAGAAGCGGCATTAGATCAGCTTAAAACGGTTTTTCATCATCGATCCAAACCTTGGACTGCTGATGCAACATTGCCTGGTGCGGAAAATTTAGAATCGGTAGAGCAGTTGATGGTTGAAATCCAACAAAAAGTGCGAGGGGTTTCGATCAGTCTAGCCAGTCGTTGGGCGCATGCTTATGGAACCCGTGTCTGGATTTTGCTGAATCATTTAACTTCGATTGATGAATTGGGTCAAAACTTTGGACATGGATTGTATGCTCAAGAAGTGGATTATTTGGTCGAGCAGGAGTGGGCGAGAAGTTCTGAAGATATTTTGCAAAGACGAACAAAGTTCTATTTGCAATTCAGTGCAGCTGAAGTTGATGCTTTGAATGAATACTTAATGGCAATTCGAATAAAGCAAAAAGCTCAAGATGTGGCTTAGTAGATATAAAAAAAGACCGCACAAGCGGTCTTTTAAATCTTCCTTAATCCCTCTTTTAAAAGAGGGAAATTAAAGGCGGATTAAGCAGATTTTTTTACAGCTTCTAAAAGCTCGTCTTGACGTGCTTTAAGTGCTTTTGGTAAACGATCACCAAGTTTGTTGAACAATTCAGTGTGGCTCTCAAGTTCTTTGATCCACTGTTCTTTGTCTTGTGAAGTTACAAGATCAAATTGTTCTTTAGTGAAGTCTGAACCAGTCCAGTTCAATTGTTCGTAAGTCGGTACGCGGCCAATTGGAGTTTCAACAGCAGTTGCACGACCTTCACAACGGTCAATGATCCACTCAAGAACACGCATGTTTTGACCGAAACCAGGCCATACAAAGTTACCTTCAGCATCACGACGGAACCAGTTCACGTTGTAGATACCAGGAAGTTTATTGCCAGCAGCTTTAGCTTTAGCAGCAACTTCTTCACCAAGTTCTAACCAGTGAGAGAAGTAGTCAGCCATGTTGTAACCCGCAAATGGAAGCATTGCGAATGGGTCACGACGAACGATACCTTGTTGACCAACAGCAGCAGCAGTTGTTTCAGAGCCCATAGTTGCAGCTTTGTAAACACCGTCAACCCAGTCAAATGCTTCTGAAATTAGAGGCACTGTGTCTGCACGACGACCACCGAAGATGAACGCAGAAATTGGAACACCTGCTGGATTTTCCCAGTCAGCATCAATAGAAGGACACTGACCAGCTGAAACAGTGAAACGAGCATTTGGATGAGCTGCTTTTTCTTCGCCGGTGTGTGGTTGACCTTTCCAGTTAGTTAGATTAGCAGGTACTTCTTTAGAAAGACCTTCCCACCATACTTCACCGTTGTCAGTTACAGCAACGTTAGTATAGATTACGTCTTTATGAAGAGTCGCCATACAGTTCGGGTTAGTCTTGGTATTTGTACCAGGTGCTACACCGAAGAAACCAGCTTCAGGGTTGATTGCATATAAACGACCATCTTCACCTGGTTTGATCCAAGCAATATCATCACCTACAGTTTCAATTTTCCAACCTTCGTAACCCGCTGGTGGAATCAACATCGCGAAGTTTGTTTTACCACACGCAGAAGGGAATGCAGCTGCGATGTAGTGTTTTTCGCCTTGTGGGTTTGTCACGCCAAGGATGAGCATGTGTTCAGCTAACCAACCTTGTTGACGACCCATAGAAGATGCAATACGTAAAGCTAGGCATTTTTTACCCAACAATGCGTTACCGCCGTAACCAGAACCGTAAGACCAGATTTCACGAGTTTCTGGGTAATGAACGATGTATTTTTCAGGGTTGCAAGGCCAAGCAACGTCTTTTTGACCTTCTTCAAGCGGAGCACCAACAGTGTGTACGCAAGGAATGAAGTCACCGTCAGTACCAAGTACGTCATAAACAGCTTTACCCATACGAGCCATTTTAGACATGCTTACAGCAACGTAAGGAGAATCAGTAAGTTCGATACCGATGTGAGCAATATGAGAACCTAAAGGACCCATAGAGAAAGGAACAACGTACAAAGTACGGCCTTTCATTGAACCGTCAAATAAACCATTCAGACGAGCACGCATTTCAGCTGGAGCTTCCCAGTTGTTTGTTGCGCCTGCATCTTCTTGTTTTTCAGAACAGATGTAAGTACGACCTTCAACACGAGCAACGTCAGAAGGATCAGAATTAGCAAGGTAAGAACCAGGATGTTTTTCTTGGTTAAGTTCTTGCATAGTGCCGTTAGCGATCATCAAGTCGATATAACGTTGATATTCTTCTGCGCTACCGTCACACCATTCGATTTTTGCTGGTTTGGTTAATTTGGCAATTTCTTCCACCCAAGCAATTAGCTTAGGGTGACGAACGAATTCTGGTGCGTTCACTTGGGTCATGGTGAGGCCTATCTCAAAAATGTACTAACCGTACAAAGTATAATCTGCATCATGGGTTACATCATGCAGATAAAAGATGAAAAAAAGTGGCTGTATTAAAGCATAAAATCATAAAAAAAATAAGACTAAAGAAGTGGTAGATTTTTTTTGGTAGTTAATGCTATTTAAGTTAAATGTAAATAAAATACAATAACTTAATAGATTTTATCGCGAATTTTAACTTTATTTATTAACGTGATGGACAATATTTTATATATTTATTTTTAATAAAAACAAAAAGTTGCATGTATTTGATATTTGAGAATTATTATTGATTAAATAAATGGTGGTAATTCGATTTTTACATAAAGGCGCTATTATTTGCTGTTAAATTCGACAAAATACAAAACTAAGCGGCCAAGATGTATAAAAAGTGATTAAACAAGCCAAGCCTTTATCTATTATTTATAATAAAAAATCAGGATTTCATGCTGCAAACAAAGATGAAGTCTACGAGGAACTTGTGCGGATATTATCCGATCATGATTTCGAAATACAGTCTTTTGAGCTTGGGCAGGAAGCCAGTTTTGATACTTTAATGAGCAAGGTGTTTGCACGCCACCAAGACCCAGATAATTTGGGCGTTGTCGTTGCTGCAGGTGGTGATGGAACCTTAAATGCAGTTGCTCATCGGTTGATGCATACCGATATTCCAATGGGGATCTTACCTTTAGGCACATTTAATTATGTGGCGCGCGTACTCAATATTCCTCTCGATTTAATTCAAGCAGCACAGGTCATTGCGACAGGCAATAATCGACAGGTACATGTGGCGCAAATCAATGAACATATCTATTTAAACAATGCCAGTTTGGGCTTGTATCCATTATTTATACAAAAAAGAGAGTTTTATAATCAGAAGTTTGGTCGTTTCCCATTGCATGCTTATACCTCAGGTTTGGATGTGCTGATTCGAGATCGTAAAGAGTTGAAATTGGAAATCGAAGTTGATCATCATATTTATCCAGTCAAAACGCCTTTGATCTTTTTTGGTAATAACCAATTGCAATTGGCCGATTTAAATTTGCAAATTGCTAAAGATGCAGCAGCAGGTAAAGTTGCAGGTGTGGTGGTCGCAAAAAGTGATAAGAAAACTTTATTTAAAATTTTATGGCAGTTGATCCGTGGCAATATCGACAATGCGCCAGATGTGTATAGTTTTGCCGCTAATGAAGTCACGATACATACTCAACGAAAAAAAATGACCGTTGCTGTGGATGGTGAGATTGTAGAAATGAAACCGCCGCTTAAAATTCGAGTGCAAAAACAAGCCTTAAAGATACGGGTGCCACATGATACTGCATCTGTCTGATCTGCATTTTGGCACTGAAAAGCCAGAGTGTATGCGCGCGATTCAGCAATTTTGTCGTGAAAATCGTATCGAAGCCGTGGTTGCCAGTGGAGACTTAACCCAACGTGCGCGCTATCGTCAGTTTTATGCATGTAAGCAATTTTTAGAAAGCTTAAAGCTGCCTTATATCGTTGTGCCAGGGAATCATGATATTCCGCTGTATCATTTATGGAACCGTGTTTTTAGTCCTTTTGCACGTTATCAACTATTTTTTGGTGCCATGGAAAATGTACTGGAAACCGAGCATTTCTACTTAATTGGGATCAATAGTATTCGTCGTCGTTACCATACGCGAGGGCATGTGTCGCTCGAGCAAATACATTATGTCGACGAGTTACTTAAACATGCGCCGCCCAATAAAGTGAAATTAATCATAGCGCATCAACCTTTTTATACGCCGCCCAATGACCCGCATGGTGTGAAAGATTGTCCTGTTCAAGGGCGTTTGGCGCTCGAACAGTGGAGTCAACACGGTTTGAATGGTTTATTGCATGGACATTTACATGTTCCAGCCAGCTATGACCTCAATCAAATTTATGCTTTAGGCGTTGATCATCCCGTTTGGGATATTCATGCAGGCACAGCGACGTCATATCGCCTACATGAGAACCTTGCCAACAGTTTTAATGTCATTGATGAGCAGATGAATGTGCGACATTATTTTTATCATTCAAAGTTAAAAATATTTGAAGAAAATCTCAGCACTCATGTTTTAGATGAGCTTTAACCATTTAAATTTAAATTTTGAAGAAAAAAAATACAAAAAGATGAAAAAATTTAGAATTTGCCCTTGAAGCGTTTTATTCCATCCCCACAAAAGTGTCATATCAAAATTTTGTCGATGACCTAGGAAATAAGAAGTCATCTTCACATCGTTATCAATGACATTTTAAATGTCTATGGAGTTAGAAATGAGCAAGATTCGTCCTTTACATGACAACGTCGTTATCCGCCGTGTTGAGAAAGAAACTAAAACTGCTGGCGGTTTAATCTTGAGTACTTCTGCTGCTGAACAACCAGCTCAAGGTGAAATCATTGCTGTAGGTAACGGCAAAGTAACTGACAACGGTGTTCGTGCGTTAGACGTTAAAGTTGGTGACAACGTGCTTTTCGGTGCTTATGCAGGTACTAAAGTAAAAGTTGACGGCGAAGAGCTTCTTGTAATGAAAGAGTCTGACATTTTAGCTGTACTTGAAGGCTAATCTCAGAACTTTCGAACCAAATTCGATTTGAAAAATATATTAAAAATTTTGGAGTAAACCATGTCAGCTAAAGACGTAAAATTTGGTGATTCAGCGCGTTCAAAAATGATCGCGGGTGTAAATGTACTTGCAGATGCTGTAAAAGTGACTTTAGGTCCTAAAGGCCGTAACGTTGTCATCGACCGTTCTTTCGGTGCGCCGCACATCACTAAAGATGGTGTTTCTGTTGCTAAAGAAATCACATTAAAAGACAAATTTGAAAACATGGGCGCTCAGCTGGTTCGTGAAGTGTCTTCAAAAACCAATGACATCGCGGGTGACGGTACAACAACTGCAACTGTACTTGCTCAAGCAATCCTAAATGAAGGGATCAAATCAGTTACTGCTGGTATGAACCCAATGGATCTTAAACGCGGTATCGACATCGCGGTTAAAGCTGTTGTTGCTGAAATTAAAGCGACTGCTAAACCTGCTTCTGACTCTAAAGCCATTGAACAAGTAGGTTCGATCTCTGCGAACTCTGACACCACTGTTGGTAAACTTATTGCTCAAGCAATGGAAAAAGTCGGTAAAGAGGGTGTAATTACAGTTGAAGAGGGTTCAGGCTTTGAAGATTCTCTAGATGTTGTAGAGGGTATGCAGTTTGACCGTGGTTACATCAGCCCGTACTTTGCAAACAAACAAGATACACTAACAGCTGAACTTGAAAACCCATACATTCTTCTTGTTGATAAAAAAATCAGCAACATCCGCGAATTAATTGCTGTACTTGAAGCTGTTGCTAAAACAGGTAAACCGCTTCTTATCATTGCTGAAGATGTTGAAGGTGAAGCACTTGCAACTCTTGTTGTAAACAACATGCGTGGCATTATCAAAGTTTGTGCTGTTAAAGCACCTGGTTTTGGTGATCGTCGTAAAGCGATGCTTCAAGACATCGCGATTTTAACTGGCGCGACTGTAGTTTCTGAAGAGGTTGGTATGTCTTTAGACCAAACTACACTTGAGCACTTAGGTACAGCGCATAAAGTTACTGTTTCTAAAGAAAACACAGTAATTGTTGATGGTGCAGGTGTTGCAGAGCAAATTGCTGAACGTGTAACTCAAATTCGTGCTCAAATTGAAGAATCAACTTCAGAATACGACAAAGAAAAACTTCAAGAACGCGTTGCTAAATTGGCAGGCGGTGTTGCTGTAATCAAAATCGGCGCTGCAACTGAAGTTGAAATGAAAGAGAAGAAAGATCGCGTTGACGATGCACTTCATGCAACTCGTGCTGCAGTTGAAGAAGGTGTTGTAGCAGGTGGTGGTGTTGCACTTGTACGTGCTGCAAAAGCACTTGAAGGTGTGTCTGGTGCTAACGATGACCAAAATGTTGGTATCAACATTTTACGTCGTGCAATTGAAGCACCGCTTCGTCAAATCGTTGCAAACTCTGGTGATGAGCCATCAGTTGTAATCAATGCTGTGAAAAACGGTGAAGGTAACTTCGGTTACAACGCTGCGACTTCAGAGTATGGCGATATGTTAGAAATGGGTATTCTTGACCCTGCTAAAGTGACTCGTTCTGCGCTTGAGCATGCTGCATCTGTTGCAGGTCTTATGCTTACAACTGAATGTATGATCACTGAAATCCCAGAAGACAAGCCAGCAATGCCAGATATGGGTGGCATGGGTGGTATGGGCGGTATGATGTAAACCTCAGCGTACCCAAACTTCAAAAACCTCGTATCGTCAGATACGGGGTTTTTTTTATGGCGTAGTTTTTGTAATGTAGAGATTGCACACATGAAAAGACAAAATCACCTAGCTATTTTTTATTTACACATTAAATGTGTAATATGTATTTAAACTCCTTTTTTTGTGAATAAAACTCATTATTCTTTTTAGAACAATAAGAAAAACAAATGATTAAATAAATGT
Source organism: Acinetobacter sp. YH12129 (assembly GCF_013418685.1). NCBI lineage: Bacteria > Pseudomonadati > Pseudomonadota > Gammaproteobacteria > Moraxellales > Moraxellaceae > Acinetobacter > Acinetobacter sp. YH12129. Next base: position 39,011 of record NZ_VPBP01000006.1, on the reverse strand, counting down.
AATGCAGATTGGAGTAGGCATAAAGGGGATAAAAATGGATAACCGAGAACACGAAATTATAGGCAGTATTTATGATGCCGCTGTAGATGTGAATTTATGGCCGCAAGTAATTGAAAAAATTGTTCAATATACAGACAGTAAAACCGCCATTTTTACTGCCTTAGATCAATTTAGTCCAAGTTACGATTTTTTATTTAGTCACAATATTCCAGATGAAGCTTTGCATGCCTATCGTGATGAGCGGATTCGTGTGATTGACATGCAGTTACACCGAGTATTGTGGGAAAATTTAGGTGTGGGCCAAGTAGCGAGCTCGGATTTATCGCATTATGGGGAAAACCCTGAAAGTGATGAATATATCTTTTATGAACGGTGTTTGAATCCGACGGGAATTAGTTATATCTCGGCTGTTTTGCTCGATCAGGGTTCACATCGCTGGGCGGTTTTGGGATTACACCGTTCGCCAGATGTAGCGCCGTATCAACAAAAAGAGTTGGATTTTTTAAAGCATTTGGGTGTGCATTTACGCCGTGCTTTACAAATCCATCGTCAGTTTAGTTTGGTTAAACAAGAAAATTTAAGTTTGTATAGCGTGCTCGATCATTTAAAAACAGGTGTAATTTTGCTTGATCATCAGCTGAGTTTGACTTATTCAAACCCTTTAGCTCAAAGCATGCTGGAACACGATTCATGTTTAGATTTGGATTTGTATAATCGATTAAAAACCCATGCTTATGATCAAAGTCGTTTAGATCAATTATTACATTCAGCGTTGTTGGGACAGTCGGCATTAAACGCAGATGTAGGCGGTGTATTGTCTTTGTCAGATGCGAAAGGACAACAATTAATGCTGACTATCGTACCTTGTTCTAAATTAAAAAATATGCAGCATCAAAATGCAGGACAACATCAAATTGCGGTATTTCTGACCGATAAACATCAGCACTATGCCTTGTCTAAAGCCTATTTGCAGCAAGCTTATCAATTATCTAAACGTGAGTTTGAGTTGTGTGAGTTGTTGTTGAATGGTTATAAGTTAGAAGAAATTGCGGAACATTGCGGGATTACCCTCAGTTCGGTGCGCACTTATTTTAAAAATATTTATGAAAAAACCCAATGCAACTCGCAAATTGAACTTATGCATTTATTAATGGGTTGTACCATTCATTTTGAGCATATTGGTTAAAGCTGCCTAAGTTTGGCTTAGGCAGCTTTTGAATATGTTTAGTTACTACGTTGTAGGGTAACAGAGTCTTCGCCTTGCGGATGCAAGGTTAGGCTTGTTCCTGAGATGCTGTAAGTTGCATTCACTTTACTGCCATCCCAAGAGTCTTGTAAGCCACCGCAATCGTTGGTGTCATATAACACTTCTGTTGCGGCAAGTGTATTGGCTGTCATTGAATATTTGCCATATTCAATACCTGGGTTAGCGCAATCATCATCGCCTTCAGTGTCTAACAAGAAATAGAATCCTGTGTCAAAGAAAGCAAATAAATGAGTTTGATTAAATTGCCAAGTGCCGACTAAACCTGATGATTGTTTGACTTTAGTTAAAATATAGGTGCTATTACTTCCTACATCAGTCAGCACTAAATCTGTACCGTTATAACTTAGGCGGTAATGACCATCATTGTCTGGATGTGAAAGCCCGTAGTCTCCATTAGTATCTACTGAGATCACAGGGCTCAGCGCTGAAGTTAAAGCATTCCAATTTAGTCGTCCTGTTTCGATACCAGACTTCCCTGTTTCATCAGCTACATCTGCTTCACCTAGCGCATAACGTCCGTCTGGTAAAATATGTAATATAACAGCAGTGCTTTCAGTACGCCCAATTTCCCAAGTGCCTGCAATATCTTTATAGAAAGTGGCTTGGAAGTTTTCTGCAGCTTTTTCAGGTGTCACGATTCGATCTAGTGGGATATCGGTTTTAGGGATCACTTCATTGACAAACGTAGTTGAAAACTCTGCGGGTGTTTGCTCGAAATTCATATTCACAGCGGTTAAGGCTGTTTGAGTGTCTGCAGTAATTTCAATTCCATTGCTATGGTCGCCATCGCTATCTAAAGATTGTAAAAATACCATTAAGTTGGTACGGGCATTTTCACTTTCAGCCAAATCTAGTGGGGTAATACGTGCTTTAGCTTCAATGGCTTCACCAAGTTGCACATCACCAATAAAGAAGCGAACAGTATCACCCTCAGCATATTCAAACTCACCTTTATCATTGGTGATACCTTCAATACTTTCACCTGAACTCGAAGCTCTGAGATATTTAACCCCAGTTACAGGGCCATCGGTCAGTACACCAATCTGTGTTGCTGAACTAGGTGGCGGATTCTGATTGCTACCAGAATCATTGTCTGACCCGCCACATGCACTGAGTAAACCTGCTAAGGCTAAGCAAATTAACGTTTTTTTCATCATGATTTCCTTGTCATCCAAATTGTTATGTCAGAAGTATAGAAATAAGATGAATCTAGGAGCTATCCCAAAATTGGGAGGGCAAATACAAAAATCTGTGAGAAAAAATGAAGAAAAAACAATATTTTTGTGAAAAAGTATAATTTTTTGATTTTCAGTCACGGAAGATCCACTCGCCTATGTTAATTTGAAGAGAAATATTGCGTGTTTAAGCCCAATCGCCACCAGAAAGTGATCTTGTTCTATGCTGTCAAAATTTTTTATTGAACGTCCAATTTTTGCAGGTGTGCTCGCTATTATGGTGATGGCCGTACTTCACTTAGCGCTGCAATTGGTGTTGCTGGTGGTAGCGAAGTTGGTGGTCGTGTAGGTCTTTCTTATGTATTTGGCGGAAAATAATTAACCCGTTGATATATTTGGATTAAACAAAAAATCCCCGCTACTTGCGGGGATTTTTTTATAACAATCCTATTTAGAGTAAAACACTAATCAAGCTTTTTGGTGAGTTTAAGATTTACTTCAGGCATTTCTAGTTTTTCACCTTTATCACCACGAAGCTCAATAAAGTTTTCACCTACAAAGTAAATTCGATTGTCGCCCTCGGCATCAAGTTGAATCATCCCAGGTTGATCTGGCAAAAACTTAAAACTGCCTTTTACTTTATTTTCAGTGTTTGCAGGTTTGCCTAAAAACTCTTGGCTAAGCTCGTAGCTTTTATCGAGTTTGAGTTCAAGCTCAGTTTCAATCCCTTTGCAATCATGGCAAGGCAGAATCCCTTTATATTCACCTGCCCAATCAAGTGCATTTTCGGTGTTATCACCTGTGGCAATCGGACTTTCTGAGGCTGCGTCTGTATTGGCAATGACATTATTATCTGGTGGTGTCGCAGTTTCAGATTCATTGCTGGTTTTTGAACATGCCGTTAAGGTTGCACTGACCATACAGAGAGCGAGCATTAGTTTTTTCATGAGATTTATACACCGTACGTACCCAATATAATGCTAAGCGTGACTATTATTGCGCAAGAAAAATAGCCTATTCCTGTTAACAATTGTGTGTTTGGTTAATGGGTCAAAACAGACATTTGATTTTTAAAATTCGTAAATAGTGAAATATTGGTGATTTACCTAAAAGTGAACGCTAAAGGACATTTATATATTAATTGGTGGATTACTGAACAATATAGGCTTTTATAATTATTTTGCGTTGTTAAACTCTGTGGCATAGAAAAAACTGTCGGTGCAAATTGTGTTTGAAAAAACAGCGGAAAAAAGTCTGAACTTAATGGGGTGGCAAATTGATAACCATTGGGATTTAAATATCGACCAATGTGTCATGATTGCAGCGCCACATACCAGTAATTGGGATGCACTTTATGCACGCCTTGCCCTGAAAGCTTTAGGGGTTAATGTTCGTATCACGATTAAAGACAGTTATATGAAATTCCCGTTTGGGCCTTTTGTACGTGCCATGGGCGGAATTGGTATTAATCGACGTCCAAAACAAGATGGTGAAGCTCGTCAAAGTATGGTTGAGCTGATGGCTGACTTGTTCAAGCATCATCCAAAATTGGTCATGTTGGTGACGCCAGAAGGGACACGCGCCAAACAAGAGAAGTGGAAAACTGGTTTTTACCATGTTGCTATGCAAGCGGGTGTGCCGATTGCTTTAGCCTATATGGACTATGCGCAGAAAAAGACTGGGGTGGGTAAAATTGTTTATCCTACAGGCGATTATGAAAAAGATATGGCTGAAATCATGGATTTTTACGCGCAAATACATGCCAAATTTCCTGAAAAATTCAGTGTCGATACACGCTATCACTAATCCAACAATCCAAAAAAAGGACAGCATCGGCTGTCCTTTTTTATGTTTAGATTCTTCTATTTAGATTCTTCTGTTTAGATTTTTATATTGATTTTAATCATTAAAGTCGGGATGGATACCGCCCAGATTTTGACATGCCGCCTTATAAATAATGTATTGCTGATCAACTACATCAATGAGCGGGATACGAAATAATTTTTCGCCTTCTTTATAGCTGTCGATATATGACACGACCTTTTGTTTACTTGATGCCAGTTTTTCTTCATGAAAACTTGTAATCGAGCTATGAGTCATATGTGAACTTTCAATATTATTGCATTGAAAATGTGAGAGTAGTTTTTCAGCTTTTTTAATTTCGCTGGACGTGCCAAACATACAGCCGCTAAGCAGAGTTACACCTGCAAGCAGGATGAACTTTTTCATGGTTTTATTTTAAGCAAAATTATGAGGTGCAATATTCTATTAATTTTCGTCAGAAAAATTAATTACTTTTTTACCATTTGGCTAATTTTTATTTAAATGTGAACTGTGTCATTGTTACAAGATGTGAATATCTAACTGAGAAGGGGTTTTTCTAGAATGATTTGGACAAATATCTTTAGGTTTTGAGTCATCAGCTTAAGATACTCATCGTTACCAAAAAGCAGCCTGAAGAAAATAATAGCCCTAACACGATATGCTTAAATTGGCGTTCTGAAATGCGATAAAAAAGTTTGGCACCAAAAATCACTGGAAAAGCCATAATTACCAACAGCACGGCTAAATAGGGCAGATGTTCACGATGGATGATCCCTTGTAGCAGATAGCTGATGAGTGTAACGAGCTGAATGGCTAAATTGAAATGTCGCAAAATATAGCGTTGTTCTGCTTTGGGTGTATTTTTCAGCATGAGCCATGCAGAGGGTAATGCACCACAAAAGCCTCCAAGACCACCCAAGATTCCAGCAATATATCCAATACTAGAATCCGCCCATTTCCCTGATTTTTGGATGAATGAAAATTTAGGATTAAAAAATAAAATTGGGCACCAAAACATTAAAAAAGCGCCCAAAACCAATTTAAATGTATCTGGATTAATGCTGTCTAATAAATACGTACCGAGCGGTACACCTAAAATTCCTGCAATTAAATAGGGATAAATGATTTTTTTATTGATCGGAATGCTTTTACGTTCTGATGATAATGAAATGAAGTGGCTATAAACTGAAGCGCAGACCACCAAGGGTGCGGCTATTTGTGGGGGGAGTATCCAAACCCAAAATGACATTGCGATAAGGGCGAATGCAAACCCTGTTAATCCTTGTACGAATCCCGCAAAGATGGCACCAAGAATAAAAATCAGCCAAGTCATTAAATTACAGCTTTGTAATACGTGGCGCTATTGTAGTGAATTTTTCTATATAAATGTGGCTGTCTGAGCAAATGTAGCAAAATTGGATGTTAAATGATGAATAAAACATGAATGTTTAAATACAGCAGATGTACACAGACTTCCGATTAAATTCATTTCGATAAGTGAAAATGCTCTTCATCAAAGAGGAGTGCTACGCATGCTTAAACAAGTTGCTTTGCTATCTGTGGTGGCAGTTACATTTACAGGGTGTGTCGTGGCGCCATTTGATGATGGCCGATACCATTCGAATCAATATGGCTATGCAAATCAATATGGTAATTCAGGTCAATATGGTGGTTCATACGGACAGCGCTATGACTCAAGTCAGCGTTATGACCATTCATATGGTCGAGTGAATAGCCCGCAACATCGACCAAACTCAGCACGACCGAATTCGAATAGCCGTCCAGACGATATATATAAACCAAATGCGCATAAACCGAATGTACAGAAACCTTCATCTCAGCATCCGTCAAATGTGCAGCGTCCAAGCACAAAGCCTCAGACGCCAGCTAAACCCAATACAAGCAAGCCCCAGCAGCAAAAAACACAGCAACAACGTCCAAAAGTGACGCCCGTGGATAAAGCTAAAACTCCGGGTGGATTTAACAGCCAGCGTCCACTTCGACCACAGGTTTAACGATTTTCAAGTAATAAAAAAGGACGCATTGACGTCCTTTTTTGTGTGCATTTACATTAAGCCTTTTTATATAAGCCTGCACGCACCGTCCCAGCTTTGGTTTGTTTGATTTGCTGCCAAGTGCTCGGGAGTTTTAATTGAGCAAGATCACGGTCAGCTTCGATATAAATTAAACCATTGTCTGCAATGCAGGGATCGACCAATTCAGCAAGTTCTTGCCATAAATCAAGACTATACGGTGGATCTAAGAAAATCAGATCAAATTGGTCTTTCAAGTTAGGAATGGCTTGTTGTGCCGTCATGTTTTTGAGTTGCACACGTTGTTTGCTAACTCTTAAAAGTTCTAAATTGTCCATGAGAAACTTCGCTTGGGTGCGATCAGGTTCAATTAAAACAGCTTCTGCTGCACCACGTGAGAGTGCTTCAAATGACAAAGCACCTGAACCTGTACAAAGGTCGAGAACTTTGGCATTTTGAACATCCCACATGAGCCAGTTAAATAATGTCTCGCGCACACGGTCAGGTGTAGGGCGTAAACCATCAATACTGGCAAAAGGCAGTTGACGGCGTTTCCATTCACCCCCAATGATTCTTAATTGATTTTTCATGAATTATTCCTCATCGGTTGCATGTGCTGCACTGGCAGCACGAGGTGGGGTATTTGCAGTATTCGATTGTTGAGTTGCACTGTTGTTCTGCTGAGCTGTTGGGCTCGCATTTGGATCGGCAGATAAAATATTAGAGCCGCTTGGTAACTCACTCGGTTTTAGACCTGCAGTCATGAGACCACCGCTAATTTGATGGCCTGCAGGACGAATTGGATTCTTTTTACGTGTTAATAACCAGTAGTCAAACATTGGTTTAGCAATTTGAGCAGCAGAACCACCGTGACGACCATTTTCCCAAACGACGGCAATCGCAATTTCAGGTTTTTCCGCAGGGGCAAAACCAACAAATAAACCATGGTCAAGCTGGCGCTCTGTCAATAAGGACTCGTTATAACGTTTACCTTGGGCAATACTTTTAACCTGTGCTGTCCCTGTTTTACCTGCAATTTGATACATCGGGGTACGAATACCACGACCTGTCCCTGTTTGTACCACATCAATCATGGCATCACGCATTTTGATCCAATCATCTGGCTTACCATTAAATTGAATGCGACCATTCGGGGCGTTATGGACTTTGTGAACTTTAGCACCTTTACTCTCACGCAGAACGTGAGGTGTAACATGAGAGCCTTGATTGGCAGTAATGGCAGTCGCCATCGCCAGTTGTAATGGTGTTGCAGTAAAAGCACCCTGACCAATACTGACAGAAATGGTTTCACCTTTGAGCCAGTTGGACTTCCGTGTGCGAAGTTTCCATTCAGGATTTGGATATAGCCCCGTACTTTCACTTGGTAAATCAACTCCGGTTTTTTCACCGAAGCCAAACTGACGCATCCACGTATTCATTTTTTCAATGCCCATACGATAGGACAAGACATAGAAATAGGTATCGCAGGAAACGACTTGAGCTTTGTGTAAATTGACTGAGCCATGACCAGTTTTTTTGTGGTCACGGAAACGATGGCTGTCACCCGGAAGTGTGAAGTAGCCCGGATCGGAAATGGCAGTACTCCAGTCCACTAGACCATAATGAATACCACCCAGACCAAACATCGGTTTGATCGTTGAACCTGGAGGATAAGCCCCTTGTACAGCACGGTTATATAAAGGTTGATCAAGGCTATCACGCAGTTCAGAATAATCTTTACTGCTAATGCCAGTAACAAATAAATTGGGGTTAAAACTAGGACTGGACACAAGAGCAAGAATTTCTCCAGTACGTGGGTCAATCGCCACAATTGCACCACGTCGATCTGCAAGCTGCTCTGAAGCGACCATTTGCAGTCCATAATCTAGGGATAAATATAAGTCATTACCACGAATCGGATCTTTACGACCTAGATGACGTAACACATTACCAAAGGCATCGGCTTCAACCGACTCATTTCCCGGCATACCGTGTAAAAGTTCTTCGTATGATTTTTCAACGCCAATTTTACCGATTAGGTTTGAGCCAGCGTATAAATCTTTATCAATCGTTTTTAGTTCTTTGTCATTAATACGACCTACGTAGCCAATCACATGGGCAAACAGTTCGCCATGTGGATAGTAGCGAGTCATTTGGGTCTCTATATTGACACCCGGAAATTGATATTTCACCTCACTAAAACGGGCGATATCATTTTCATTTAAATTCAGTTTAATCGAAACACGTTCAGTCTTTTTAGAGGTTTTAATTCGACTTTTAAAGCGTTCGATATCTTCAGATGTAAGCTCTAATAAAGGTGTTAGGCGCTCAACAGTATCATCGATATCTTCAACATCCGCACGGCTCATGGTTGCTGAGAAAACCGGATAATTATCGGCTAATAACACGCCATTACGGTCATAGATATAACCACGAGAAGGTGCAAGTGGTTGCAGTCGAATTCGGTTTTGATCTGCAGCAGTTGAAAAGGTCTCATAACTCTTGATTTGCAAATATGCATAACGTGCCACAAGCAACAGCATAAAGAAGGAGACAATCCCTATCGAAATCACCACGCGATTACGATAAATCCGCTTTTCTTGCTGGACATTTTTTAAAGGATAATGCTGCTTCATACGCGTTCGACTTAAAGACTGAGAGCTAAAATAACGGAAGAGGCATATTCTAGCGCAACTGACATTTTTTTGATAAATAAAAACGACTCTGCTGTGATTGCAGTCTATATTTTGACTTTGCAGACATGAAAAATATGGGGCTTTGTGTATAACAGTTCATATTATTCTGCTAAAGTCGAAACGTATAAAAAAGGAATATTCCAAAAAATAATACTAAGGAAGTTTGTGAAAACAATGAATAAATTATATCCATTGCTTGCATTTATGATGCTTGGAAGCATCGCACATGCCAATGACAATTCATTTTTACCTGAGGCAAAGTTAACAGGTAAGGGTTATCAACCATGGAATGTTGGAGCAGGTTTTACTCAAAAAATTATTCACGTGAATGGTGAGTGGGTAAACCCATATGGCATTGCTTATGCAAAAGCTGGTGTTTTCTTGAACGATGATAAAACACCTGGCGGGCAAGTCGGCTTTCGTTACCCAGTTCATTTCACTGGCAAAGATAAAAATGGTTATTATATCGGAGCTTATGCGGGCCACATCGACTCCAAGAAAGTAGATGGTGAAGATGAAGCGCGTTTAGGTGGTGGTATCGATCTTGCTTATGTGATGTTGAGTGCCGAGCGTATTAGTACGTTTAGTGTAGGCATGGGTGCGGGTGAAAAATTAGAAGACAAATCAGGTAATGTGATTGTGGAAACCGAACCGAGACTACAAATCTCATATACTTTAAGTTTTGGTTTGTAGTGAAAATAATCAACTTTATTTTATAACCGCACTCACTGAATAAAATTAAATATGGAAGTTATGCATGCTTGAGTATGTTAACGAATTGTGGCAAACCTTTTTGCAACGTCCCGATTTTTGGGCTGTGCTGAGTATTATCCCTGTTACCGCATTCGTTACCTGGGCACACGTTTGGATGGCACTGAAAATGGTGTTTTACCCAATTAATTTCTGGGGATTCCATTTAGGTCCATTACCCGTGGGATGGCAGGGGATTGTGCCAAGAAAAGCTGGACGTATTTCTGGCATTATTACGGATAATACATTGTCTAAATTGGGTTCCTTGCGTGAGTTTTTGGATGCAATGGATCCTGAGGACATGGCGCGCATCATTGGTGAACAAGTTGGCTTTGAGCTTGAACATTTGATTGATGAAGTCATGCTAGACCGAAATGCGGTGCTTTGGGAAAACCTACCGTATTCAATTAAACGCCGTATTTATGCCCAAGCACACAAACAGCTACCAAATACCTTAAAAGAACTCGTGACCGAACTGACCATGAACGTAGAGTCACTTGTTGATATGCGTGAAATGGTGGTGAGTCAAATGGAAGCAGATCGTCTCATGATGGTGCGTATGTTTCTTAAAGTTGGCCAAAAAGAAATCAACTTTATTTGGCATATCAGTGCCTTGATTGGGATGTTCTTTGGTATCTTCCAGATGATCGTTTGGTTTGTGGTGCCTTGGCATTGGACGGTTCCATTATGGGCAGCAATCTGGGGCTTTTTGACCAACTGGATTGCCATCTGGATGGTATTTAATCCCATTGAGCCGCACCCTGTTAAGTATTTGCAATTATTTGAATTAACTAAAGATCGTAAATTCCCTTGGATGAAACCTGTGATTCCACGTATTGGAACGTACAATGTTCAAGGGGCGTTTATGAAACGCCAAGAAGAAGTTTCGGATGTATTCGCAAGTGTAGTAACAGAAGACCTAATTACGTTAAAATCCATCATGACCGAAATGATGTATGGCGGGAAGAAAGATAAGACCCGTCGCATTGTGAAACGTCATATTAATGAAATTATGGAATCTCCACTGGTTCGTACCTCATTACAGTTGTCTTTAGGTCCAAAAGAGTACGCAAAACTCAAGACAGACTTGATCGATCGCTCAATTGAAATTACGATGGTGCCTGTATGCGACCCTGCGTTTAATGCGAGCCGTGCACAGAAAATCTTTCAAATGTTTAGAGACCGTATTCGTGAGCTAACACCGAAAGAATTTCAAAATCTATTACGTCCTGCATTTCAGGAAGACGAATGGATTTTAATTGTCTTGGGTGGTGTAACCGGTTTTATCGCGGGTACAATACATTTGTTTGTGGCTTTCTTATAATTAGATGCTGGAAGATGATCTGAATCTTGGGTTTAGATCACTACATAGCGTCATATACAATGTTTAAAATGAGGATGTTTTTTTATGCGCATTATATTACTCGGACCACCTGGAGCAGGTAAAGGGACACAAGCTCAGTTGATCTGTAAGCGCTACGATATCCCACAAATTTCAACCGGTGATATGCTCCGTGCTGCGATTCGTGAAGGTACTGAATTAGGTCTACAAGCTAAAAGCGTCATGGATAATGGCGGCCTTGTATCTGATGAGCTTATTATTGGTCTTGTAAAAGAACGCATTGCTCAACCTGACTGTGTCAACGGCTGCATTTTTGACGGTTTCCCGCGTACGATTCCACAAGCTGAAGCGCTTGAAAACGAAGGGATCAGCATCGATCATGTAATTGAAATCGATGTACCTGACGAAGAAATCGTTCAACGTTTATCTGGTCGTCGTCAACACCCTGCATCTGGTCGTGTATATCACACCGTTTACAACCCACCAAAAGTGGAAGGTAAAGATGACGAAACTGGTGAAGACCTTGTTCAACGTCCGGATGACCAAGAAGCAACAATTCGTAAGCGTTTAGGTTCTTACCATGCTGAAACTGAGCAATTGGTTGGTTTCTACCAAGGTCGTGCAGCTTCTGGCGAAAACGCACCGACTTATGACAAATTAAATGGTCTTCGTCCAATCGATCAAGTTCAAACTGATTTGTTCGCGATTTTAGATCAGTCTAAATAATTCAACTTTTTTGAATTTTTGACAATCAAAGAGTCCTACTGCATAGTGGGGCTCTTTTTTTATGTGGCTTTTAGGGCGAATCTGTTATGAAATTTGCTTTGGTTATAATGGTCATCATCGCTGTGGCGGTGTTATTGGGCTTATTATTTGTCAGCTTTAAAATGTTGCGTAAGGTGCAAGTGGAAGAGTTGGCTGAACGCCGTGAAATGCGTAAATTTGTACATGTATCTGAAAAGTATCAGGTACATCCGCAAGTTGAAGAAGAAAAAAAACGCTTGGAAAAGTTAAAAAAAGAGTTAGAAAACAAAGACACCAAATAAAAATGTCTAAATAAATAAGATTTTTTCAGATTATGAGAATTAGATAATGGAGTATTTGAATAGACATACCTGCTTGTTATTTCTTATAAATGTATGCCTTATTGCCTGTAAGAGTGACGTACAAACAGAAGCAGAGATTTTAAAACAGCAATGTCCTGTATTAGTTGAAAGCAATCCGTTATGTAAAATTGTATATGATAAGAATTTAACATCGACAGAGAAAATAGCGGGTATGGGTTTTTTGTATTTTACAGGCCAGAAAAATATTCAAAAAGATTATGTGCAGGCTTTTAATTTATTAAATTTTGCTGCACAACAAGGAGATGCTGAAGCAATCAACATATTGGGTATGATTTATATGAATGGAGCAGGACGAGATCAAGACTTTATAAAAGCAGAAAAATACTTCATGCAGGCAAGCCTGTTAAATGAGCAAAATGCTAAAAATAACTTAGGTACTTTGTACCGAAAACAGAAAAGAAATGCGGAAGCTGAAAAGTGGTATCTTCAGGGAGTAGCTGATGATCCAAGCAAGGCTTACGAAGGATTATCAAAATTATATGTCGAACAAGGGAAATATGAACAGGCATACGAATATTCTATCAAAGCATCTGAATATCGGAATGCGGAAGCTGAGTATAATCTTGGTGTTTTTTATGAGCAGGGGATTCATGTAGAACAGAGCAATGCGCAGGCTATATATTGGTACCAACGAGCAGCAAGTCAAGGGCATCAGGATGCTGCCCATAATATGCGCATTTTGTCAGACAAGGGAGCAATATAGTTCTATTTGAAAGGCTACTCTGATTTAGTAGGCAGAAATTCTTCATTTAATCTAGCTAAATTGATTTAAAGATGCTTTTAATCGCTACTAGGAACGCACTTCGAAATATTGCTATTAGTAAAAAGCTCAACATATTTTTTCATCATTGCTTCTTAAGATTTAACTCTTTCACTGCACCAAACTCATACTTATCATTCCAATTACATACATCAGACACGATACATTCATTGCATTTGGGTTTGCGGGCAATACAGGTATAACGCCCATGCAGAATCAACCAATGATGTGAATCAACAATAAACTCTTTGGGGATGACTTTGACGAGTCGGTGTTCTACTTCCAGAACATTTTTGCCGACAGCCAATCCTGTTCGATTCCCTAAACGAAAAATATGCGTATCGACTGCCATAGTTGGTTGTCCAAAAGCAGTATTCAGCACCACATTTGCAGTTTTACGACCGACACCGGGTAAGGCTTCCAAATCTGCACGATTATTCGGAACGATACTGTTATGCTTCTCAATCAGAATCTTGCAGGCTTTGATGACATTTTCCGCTTTAGAGTTATACAGGCCAATGGTCTTGATATATTCCTTCAGTCCGTCAACACCTAGCGCATAGATAGCTTCAGGAGTGTTTGCCACTGGAAAAAGCTTGTCTGTGGCTTTGTTGACACTGACATCTGTGGCCTGTGCCGATAGGGTAACAGCCACCAAAAGTTCAAATGGACTACTATAATTGAGTTCGGTTTTCGGGTTGGGGCGTTGCTCACGTAAGCGTTCAAAAAAAGTTTGAATTTGCTTCTTAGTCATGTTTTTAACAGCCATGATTAAGCCCCTTGCAGTTGTGTTAGTTGTAGCGTTAGTGTATGGAGTAATTCACGTTTTTTTGCATCTTCTCGAACACTCAGTTGTTTTTCTAATTTCTTAATTTGTGTACGAATTTTTGCAAGTTCAATGGTGGTTTTTGCATCGAGTTGAACGACTGGCGTAGCAGGTTTTTCCACGACTTCAATGACCGGTACCAAGTCTGTCTGGGTCGAAAATTGGGCAAAAAGTTCCGTATCAATTTCTGCGCGTACAATAGGGCCTTTACGATGAATTCGGCGTTTTTCCTCACGTTGAATATGTGCATAGTAGCGGCGACGTAAATCATTCTGTTCTGCGATTCGAACAGGTTCAGATGGCACATGATCAAGCTCTTCGACTAGGTCGATACAATCCACTGGACACGGTGGGATGCAGAGTTCGCAGCCCGTACATAAATCCGTCAAGACCGTATGCATCAATTTGCCTGAGCCAATAATGGCATCGACAGGGCAGGCACTGATACATTTGGTACAACCAATACATTCATCCTCACGAATCACAGCTTTAACCCGTTGCGGGCGTCCATCACTTTGGATTGGCCAAACGCTGGCTTCTGCTGTTAAGTGTGGACGATTTAATAACGCTGCTAGTGAATCTGCCACAGGTTGACCACCGGGTATACATTTATTGGCTTCTTCTCCTTCACTGATGGCTTTGGCATAGGGTAAGCAGCCGTCTCGGTGTCCACAAAGTCCACATTGAGTTTGTGGCAATAGGGCATCAATTTGTTGGATGAGGGAAATTTCAGAAGTCATGGGTAGTCGCGAGTACAAATGAAGGCAGAGAAAAACCAAAGAGGACGTTGAATTCTAGCATGTTTCAGTATGAATTGCTGTGCGCAAAAATGGGTCTATAGATGCATCATAAGTGAGCAAAATAATTCATTAAAATATTCCTAAAAGTAATAATATTTATAACTAAAATATCTGAGTAATCAATTTAAATCGCTGTTCTTTAAAGAATTTAAAGATTTTTTAAAAAAACTATTGCTGATTAGTTACAAAAGATATTTAATATTTTGCGCCAAAATATATCTTTGATCAAAATTGTGATCAATTTTGATCCATACATCTGCTGAGGATTAAGTGTTGAAATATAACAGCCTTAACGACTTCCTAGACTACGTTAAAACACGTGATGAACATCAACCTGAATTTCTTCAAGCTGTTGAAGAAGTGATGACGAGCCTCTGGCCATTCATCGAAAAGAACCCACAATATGCTGACTACGGTTTGCTAGAACGTCTTGTTGAGCCTGAGCGTGCAATTCAGTTCCGTGTTTCATGGGTAGATGACAAAGGTCAAACTCAAGTTAACCGTGCTTTCCGTGTTCAATACAACTCAGCAATTGGTCCATTCAAAGGTGGTATGCGTTTCCACCCATCAGTGAACCTTTCAATTCTTAAATTCTTAGGTTTTGAACAAACTTTCAAAAATGCCTTAACTACACTTCCTATGGGTGGCGGTAAAGGTGGTTCAGATTTTGATCCTAAAGGTAAATCTGAAGGCGAAATCATGCGTTTCTGTCAAGCATTAATGATCGAATTATACCGTCATCTTGGTTCTAACACTGACATCCCTGCGGGCGACATCGGTGTAGGTGGCCGTGAAGTGGGCTACATGGCTGGTATGATGAAAAAATTAAGCAACGACACAGCATGTGTGTTCACTGGTAAAGGTTTAACTTTCGGTGGTTCACTTGCGCGTCCTGAAGCAACTGGTTACGGTACTGTGTATTTCGCTGAGGAAATGCTAAAAACTCGTGGCGATAGCTTTAAAGATAAAGTTGTAACGATTTCGGGTTCTGGTAACGTTGCACAATACGCTGCTGAAAAAGCAATGTACTTAGGTGCGAAAGTGGTTTCACTTTCTGACTCAGCAGGTACTGTATACGTAAAAGACGGTTTCACAACTGAACTTCTTGCTGAAGTAATGGAATTGAAAAACGTTAAGCGTGGCCGTATTTCTGAATTTGCATCTAAGCACGGTTTTGAATATTTAGAAGGTCAACGTCCTTGGTCTATCAAATGTGATATCGCGCTTCCATGTGCAACTCAAAATGAATTAGATGAAGCTGATGCTGAAGCTCTTCTTGCTAATGGCGTAATCTGTGTTGCTGAAGGCGCAAACATGCCATCTACTTTGGCTGCAGTTGAGAAATTCGTTGAAGCGAAAATTCTTTATGCACCAGGTAAAGCATCTAATGCGGGTGGTGTTGCAACTTCTGGTCTTGAAATGTCTCAAAACGCAATTCGTTTGGGTTGGACTTTCGAAGAAGTTGACGAGCGTCTACACGCGATCATGAAAGAAATTCACCGCAACTGCGTGAAATACGGTACTGAAGAAGATGGTACTGTGAACTACGTAAACGGTGCGAACATTGCAGGTTTCGTAAAAGTTGCTGACGCAATGCTTGCTCAAGGCGTTTACTAAGTTCTCCGTAAGCTGAACTGAAAACCGAGGCTCAAGCCTCGGTTTTTTTATGGCTGAATGGTTTGGAATATATTGGATTCTTAATTAGTGCTCATCTGGGTAAGTTGGATTTCGCTATCCATAACGTTGAAGTGAAAATTTAAGGGTTGGCTGAGCAAACGTTTAAAAATGAAGCCCTGACCGATGTAACTGTGTGCTGAACTTCAGTGTACTCCCTACATCTCCTATAAAACGCAAAGTATGCTTTTCTACATCATAATTGTGGCCAATGTAATTACAGCCACTAAGAATGTCATACTGCCATCGTTAATTTGAGAGTTATTTGGGCGGGTAAAGCCTTATTTTCTACGAGAACCCACGTCTTTTGAGTTAATTGTTTTGCTTCAAAATCGCGTCAATGGGTAATTCGCTGTATGCTTAAAAATATCTGTCTGTTGATTGCGATTCGTCAGGATGAATTCAGTAATTTGCAAGAAGTAGCTTTAGATTAACATCGCTAAAGCGTTGGTTGAACAGTACATCGTGATTTGAATACTATGCATATCCAATCAGCGTTTGCGGTTGTGTAGATATAAAAAAACCGAGGCGATGACCTCGGTTTTTTATCGGCTGTAACTTACAACGTACCTTTTACGGCTTCACGTTCGACTGACATATCAAAAATATAGGCATATTTTGATTGGTCAGCAGCAGGGTTTTTACGTTCAAAACGTTTTACGCGAATAATTTGGCGTTCTGCAGGAGTGTGCTTAAAGCCTTCAATTTGATCGTAAAATAAGGTCCAGTCTTTATCAACTTGTGTTTTTAGGCCTTTTTCATCGTACTTCACTTCACGCACTTGCAAACAAGTTTGTGGAGCAACGCCTGTACATTGTTTAGTTTCAGGGCTGATTTCAAGGAAAATCGTTTCGCCTTGTGAGTTGTACTGAGTTTCAGGTGTTAATTTTCCAGTGAAAACCAGTTTTTCACCTGTTGCAGAGATAATGGTTAACGTTGGGTTTTGTGGATCTGTGGTATTTAAAACAAAAGGTGCTTTACGGTCACTAAAGAGTGAAGATGCAAGTCCTTCTTGTTTCATCGCATTATCAGGACACGCCATCATGGTAGATGCAATGTTGCCTGTTACAAGCGTATTGTGTTCCACTTTCCATTGGGTTGACATACTGTTACAACTGGTTGAAATACCCAAAGTGCCATTTTCTAGAAAATTTAAAACCAAAGGTTTTGGTGCATTTTCAGTGGTGGTGCTCCATTGATATGAAGCTAAAGTTTTATCAGCATTTTGTTGTTGTAATACGCTCACGGCTAAATCTCCAGCTTTTTGGATATCGCTTGATTGACATGCTGCAAGGGCTAAAGGGAAGAGGGCGATCGCTAAATATTTTAATTTCATTACGCTAACTGTTCTAAGTGAATTTCAGCCTGTAGCATAACCCATTCATTTTAAAAAAATATGAATACATTCAGCTCAAATAAGTAGCAAAATGTATCCATAAATAATAATTTGTTAACTTATTAATATAAATTATGAATAAGTCAATCTATCTCATTTTTCCACGTTTAATCAAAACGATAAATATCCATACCGAGCGAACCCATACTAAAGCTACTGTGAACAATAGAGAAGCGGGGGCCTGCACCCATCGCAAAGAAGATGGGTGCAAAATGTTCAATGGTCGGATGGTTGCGTTGTACAAACGGGATATTTTGCCAATCGAGAACTGCATCAAAATCTTGATGAGTGAGCTTATTGACCACAAAATTACGGAATGTAGACGCCCATTCAGGCACGGCTGCTGCACGTCCATCCCAAGCCAACTCACGTAAGTTATGAGTAATACTGCCCGATCCAATCAACAGGATTTGCTTGTCACGTAAAGGTGCAAGCGTTTGTCCAATTTTATAGATCTCTTGCGCAGACATGGTCATTGGCAGTGATATTTCAATCACAGGAATGTCAGCATCAGGATACATATGCAATAACGGCATCCAAACGCCATGATCGCGTGGACGGGTGCTGTTGGCATGTGCCGATAACCCTGCATTGGCAAGCAAATGGAGAATTTCTTCTGCAAGCTCTGGGTTACCCGGTGCTGGATAACGAATATCATAAAGTTCCGCAGGGAAACCACGGAAGTCATGCCAAGTTTCAGGACGGGCACTGGTACTTACTTCTAGTGCGTTACTTTCCCAATGTGCTGACATGATAACAATGGCTTCAGGTTTTGGAAGATTCAGGCTTAAACGTTCCAACGCAGGACCGACTTGCTCAGGATTGATGGCAAGCATAGGTGAGCCATGGGAAATAAATAAACCTGGAAGTGTTTGTAAATTCATCGCGGTCGCCGTTGGTTGTTTAAATGAATATGATGATCATGCACTAAATTATTCAGCGTAACAATTCGGATAATTTCAACGGTTTGTTTCATTGTTGCAACGCTGTAATTGCTGTATACGCTGGATGTCCGTTTAGATTAACCCGCACGATGATAAGGGTGATTATGATTAATACTCATTGCACGGTATAGCTGTTCGATGAGCATGACACGAACCATTGGATGCGGCAAAGTTAGTTTAGACAAAGACCAATGCCACGCTGCAGCTTTACGTACTGCTTCAGAATGTCCATCTGGCCCACCAATGGCTAAAACCACATCATTGCCTTCAAGCATCCAGCCTTTCATGGTTTCAGCTAGTTTTTCCGTACTGAACTCACGACCACCGACTTCTAAGGCGATCAGTACTTCATTCGATTTCATGGCATTTAAAATGCTGTCACCTTCAATTTGACGGTATTTTAAAATATCGGCTTCTGAGTCGTTCTTGCCACGTTTGGCCATAGGCAGTTCAATGATCTGCGTTTGAACAAAAGGCTGAATACGTTTGAAATAATCTTCAAAACCCGTCAGAACCCATGCTGGCATTTTTTGACCGATTGTCAGAATACGAATTTTCATACAGCGCCTGAAAGTATACAAAAGAGCATTATAACGGTTCGCTTGCACTTTGTATGTTCAGACACAATTTGCAATTGAAATCGTGTTCTGCTTGCTGTTTAAATACGCAGCATAAGCAGATTAGATCGAAGATGAAAATTGGAATAATAACAATGAAAAAAACATGGCAGGACGGTAAATTATTTTTGCTCAAGCAGGCAGCAATCCTTTCAATTTTTGGATGGTGTTCATTTTCGGCGTATGCCAACAATATTAGAACCGCTGAACCGGATAATTTAAAAGTCTATTTAGAACAAATTATTGGTAATGAAGCTGAATATCGTAACTATAAGAACATACAAGAGTTAAATCGCGTGTCTGCTTGGATTCGTGAGCAGATGCGTTTATTTGGTGTGAATTGTCGTTTTCAAACCTATACCGTCAATAGCCAACCATACCGTAATGTAGTCTGTCCCTTAAATGCAGGGCATAGCAATCGAGTGATCATTGGCGCGCATTACGATGTATTTGAGGAGCAGCATGGCGCTGATGATAATGCCTCCGGTGTTGCAGGTGTACTCGAAGCTGCACGGATTCTTTCGGCTGAAAAAGCGCGTTTAAAACAAAATATTGAGTTTGTATTTTATACCCTCGAAGAACCGCCATATTTTAGAACAGAGTCGATGGGCAGTTTTATTCACGCAAAATCGGTAGCAAAGGAAAAAGATAAAATTTCAGGTGTATATATTCTAGAAATGATTGGTTATTTTGATCCCAAAGTCACCCAAGAATATCCTGTTGGGCTGAAGTGGATTTATCCATCGCATACAAATTTTATTGCATCGGTGGGGAACATTCAGTCTCGTGACTTAACCTCATCGTATTGTGCGGCGATGGAGTCTTTGAAGCAGTTGCAATGTGAACGCTTGATTTCACCCTCATTTATTCAGGGTGTGGATTTTTCAGATCATATGAATTATTGGCAATTTGATATGCCAGCGATGATGATCACTGATACGGCATTTTATCGTAATAAGCACTATCACACCGAGCAAGATACCCTGGATAAATTAAACTTAGACAAAATGGCTCAAGTGATCGATGGTTTAGTAAAAACCATCTTAAATTTGAAATGAGTGTCTTTAAACACATGACATAAAAAACGCAGCCCCGAAAGCCTGTGGACTGCGATAAAAGGTCATCTACCTGGAGATGTAGATGACCATCTTGTTCCAATGATCATCACGCTTTTAGACGTGATTGGAACCAATAAAGAAACATACAGCGCGTATATCTCTCTACTATATATGTGGGATAGAGAGCGATATTTCAAGTAATAGCATGCAAATATTGTAAGACTTTCTAATTGGCTATTCTTGATCTTGATGTCGACTTTGAAATAGTTATCCAATCCATAGTTGTAGCTGTTGTCTTGAATCTAGTGGTTGTGAAGAATTTGAATGAAAAGTTTCGAATATGCAGTATGAAATAATGGATATAAAAAAGCCCTGTCGAAACAGGGCTTTTTTTCTTTTATTGCGAGTTGCTAGCGCTTAGTGACGAGCAGCTTTTCCACCTTCAGTTGCTTTGACAATCGGTGTCTTTGCAAGAGGTTTAGGCATATCAACTAAGGCTAGAGGTAAAATCTCATCAATCGATTTCACTGGTTTAATTTCTAGACCTTCTTTGACATTGTCTGGAATCTCAGCCAAGTCACGAACGTTATCTTGTGGGATAAAGACAAGCTTAATGCCACCACGGTGAGCAGCGAGAAGTTTCTCTTTTAAACCACCAATGCGCATTGCACGGCCACCAAGACTGGTTTCACCTGTCATTGCAATATCTGGACGAATCGCAATGCCTGTAAACGCTGAAACAAGTGCGGTAGTTAGGGCCAAACCAGCAGATGGACCATCTTTCGGTGTTGCGCCTTCTGGTAAATGCACATGCACATCTGTTTCTTCAAAGCGAATCGCTTCAATACCCAGTTCATCTGCACGGGTACGTACAACGGTCATCGCTGCTGTGATCGATTCTTTCATGACATCGCCAAGAGAACCGGTGGTAATGAACTTGCCTTTACCTTTTACTGCCGCAACTTCAATCGTTAGCAGTTCACCACCAACAGATGTCCATGCCAAGCCATTTACACGACCCACTTCAGCTTCTTCTTCGGCCATACCGAAGTCGAATTTGTGTGGACCTAAGTAGTCAGGAAGATTTTTCGAATTCACTTCAATTTGAAGATTTTTCGATTTCTTACTAACAGCTTCTTTCACGACTTTACGTGCAATTTTAGATACTTCACGTTCTAAGCTACGCACACCGGCTTCACGTGTATAACGTTGTACGATATCGCGGATGGCTTCTTCGTGAACGGTTAATTCTTTCGCACGTAGACCATTGTTCTTGATGGCTTTTGGAACAAGGTAACGTTCAGCAATATTCACTTTTTCATCTTCGGTGTAACCCGGTAGACGAATCACTTCCATACGGTCAAGCAAAGCTTCTGGAATATTCATGCTGTTTGCAGTACAGATGAACATCACTTCAGAAAGGTCTAGATCAAGATCTAAGTAGTGATCATTGAACTTGCTGTTTTGTGATGGATCTAGGACTTCAAGCAATGCTGAAGCAGGGTCGCCACGATAGTCTTGCGCCATTTTGTCAATTTCATCGAGTAAGAACAGTGGGTTCTTTACTCCAACTTTAGTCAAAGACTGCACAATTTTACCCGGCATCGCACCGATATATGTACGACGGTGACCACGGATTTCAGCTTCGTCGCGCACGCCGCCAAGCGCCATACGGACAAATTCACGACCAGTTGCTTTGGCAACAGATTCACCGAGTGAAGTTTTACCTACACCTGGGGGACCAACTAAGCAAAGAATTGGACCGCGAAGTTTTTTCACACGTGATTGAACAGCAAGGTATTCCACAATGCGGTCTTTCACGTCGTCTAAACCATAGTGATCGGCATCAAGAATGTCTTGAGCTTTCGCAAGGTTAATGCTGACTTTGCTGGCTTTGTTCCAAGGCGTATCTAAAATAACTTCTAGATAGTTACGCACGACAGCAGCTTCGCTCGAAGCAGGTTGCATTGCTTTTAGCTTACGGAACTCATTTTCAGCTTTTTTACGTACATGTTCAGGTAAATCGGCTTCAGTTAGACGTTTTTCAATTTCTGCAACGTCATCCTCACCACCGCCATTCATATCAGAAAGTTCGCGTTGAATGACCTTCATTTTTTCATTTAAGAAGTATTCACGCTGATTCTTTTCCATTTGGCGTTTCACAGAATCATGTAAGGTTTGCTCAATTTGCTGCTCTTCTGACTGTTGTAATAAATACGTCATGAGCTCAGCTAAATGTGCTTCAAATTCATCATGCTCTAAGAATTTTTGTTTTACATCAATATTCAAAGGCACGCGTGTTGCTACGAAGAATAATAATTGTAGCAAATCGTCAATTTTATTGGCTGCTGCAATCAATTCACGTGCGTTACGCAATTTTGCTTCTGCATATTGAGCAAATAAGGTGCGTAATTCTTCCACACGGTTATTCTGAGTTTCTGAGTCAACAGAAACCGTCATTGGGCTTAATGAATGCTCGGCAGTCAGGTAATCATCGGCATCGATAATTTTTTCTAACTTGGCACGATATAAGCCTTCAATCAGTACTTTTATACAGTTTTCATCATTCTCATGATTCACAACTTGCACAATCTTCGCGACAGTACCGTATTGATATAAATTGTCGTGATCAATTTCTTCTGTTAGCGAATCTTTTTGTGCAACTACGAATACAAGATTGTCACTGTCACGTGCGACATTGACTGCATTGATCGACTTTTCACGACCCACAAACAGTGCAATTTGCATGTGAGGATATACAACCACATCTCGTAGCGCTAAGAGCGGTAATACGCTCGGAATTGTAGTTTCCAAGCTTTCTTCATTCATAATAATCTCAGACATGGGCACTCCTAATGAGTGACAACGGTGTTGCCATGTTTTTTATAGTGATGTGTATTTTTTAAATTACAAGGGTCATGCCAATTAAAATGTGTAAAAAATGACTAAATATGTGATTTTTAAGTGTAACTCAGTGTCAAAAATATCAAATTAACGTTTGAAACTTAAAGTTTGAGATGGGCTAATAAAACCATCTAGCGGTTGATCCCAATCTTCTCGAACTAAGGGATATTGGATGAGTTGAAAATCGTGACCAAGTCCTAAACGGTAGGGTGTAGAATGAGCTGTTGCTAATGTTTTATCGTAGAAGCCACCCCCCATACCAATACGTGTGCCGTACTTATCGCAAGCCAGCAAGGGCATTATTAAAAGGTCAAGGTGAGAAACATGCTTCCCGCGGCTTGCCATCGGTTCTTTCATACCGAGCGGGTGATGAGAAAAACGTTTACTAATGTATTGATGACGTGAGATTTCAACCCAAACCAGTTGCTGATTCATGTTGCAAATTATAGGTAAATACACGTGTTTTTGATGCGAAAAACAGTAATGGATAAGCTTTTGAGTGTGAATTTCACCGAATGCATGTAAATACACGCCTATATGCTGACTGCGCTGAAAATGACTGAGTCTGACTAAACGCTGTAGGACTTGTTGTTCAGCTTGTCGTTGCTCCCATAGGTTTAGGCTACGACGCTGCTTACGGAGTTGTTTACGAAGGCTGGTGGTGCTCAAAGTCATGGTTCATTTCAAAGTAGCACAAAATTCTCAAAGGCATTTTAACGCGTTCAAGCTTAAAAGTCCGAAGAAATAGATTTTATCTTTTTTATATAAAGCGTTCCTTAAAACACTAGTCGGCTTAAGGAACGCGGACTTATTTAAGGCTTTTTAATACCAAGAATTTGGACGTCAACACGACGATCTGCTTGTAAGCAAGCTTTTAAGGTATTTTGATCTTGCACATCAAAACAACCATTGGTTACAGGCTGAGTTTCACCTGCTGAAGCGAAACTTAATTTGTCAGCAGCAATCCCTTGGTTCATTAAGTAATTTTTGACAGTTAGTGCACGTTGCAATGCAAGTTGCTGATTATATTTTTCACTGCCTAAACGGTCGGTATGTCCGGTAAGCTTAATCATATCAATACGTGCATATTGGTTATTAAGTTTAGTTGCTAGTTCATTCAAGCTTGATTTACCTGCAGGAAGTAAATCATTTAGTTTGCCACCATTAAATTTAAATAAAGAATCGGCAGCTAAATTTATATTATCTAAACTAGGTTCAATTGGTTTTATCACATTATTTAGAGCATTTTCTCTAATCGGGCAATTATTAATCGTAGTGCCATCATTATTTAATATAATAGGTTTGCCATTATTATCAACTGTAAGTAATAAGTTATTCAAAAGTGACTTTTCGTTTACACAATAGCTAACTGAATAATTTTTACAATGAGTTGTACAATTTTTCACCTTAAATTGGTATTCGCCTTCTTTTAAATAAAAATCAGCAGAATTATTAATATAAAAATCACCCGCTTTAAATTCATCTATATAGAGTTTAGTTGCACATTTTTGGTTCTTAGCTTGATCATCTGCGCATAATTTTTCATCACGTTGCACATGTATTTTGTATGCATCAATCATATTGTTTTGAAACAATAAATTATCTGGTTTTGCATATTTATTTACGCCAGGAAAAGTTGAACATGCGACAACTGAGCGTCCACAAGTTGAAGTGACTGTGACACCGAATGGTGACATCGTACAGACTTACCCTGATGACACTGATCCATCCACAATTACGCCTGACCAAATTACGGTTAAAGATCCAAATGGCAAAGACATCGTGGTTGAGTTTGGTACACCTGAGACTCAACCAGACGGTTCAATCACGGTAACGGGTAAAGTGCCAGAGGACGTTGAAGGCAAAGTTACGGTTAATGTACCAGAAGGTTCATATGAAGACACTTCGGGTAACCTGGGTCTACCAGGTACAGGCAACGAAAACATCAATATGGTTCCGCTTGTAGCAGAAGTGACGATTACACCAGATGGTAAGATCACTGTGACTTATCCTGATGATGTTGATCCATCGACAATTACAGAAGATAAAATCATTGTTGAAGGTCCAAATGGTCCAATCGAAGTACCATTTACGCCGCCAGTGGAACAACCAGATGGCTCATATGTGGTGACTGGTGAAGTACCTCCGGGTGTTGATGGTAACGTTACGGTAACTGTCCCTACAGATAGCTATGAAGATAAATCAGGTAGTCCAGGTGAGGAAGTAGATAAAACTGTCCCAGTGGACAATATCGCTCCTGAAGTTGAGACAACCCAAGTGGTTACGATAGAAGATCAAAGTGTGACATTAACATGGGCGCATTTTGGTATTTCAGATGCAAATACAGCAAATGATCAGCTTGTTATTACGGTAACAAATCTGCCAAAAGACGGTGTATTGACAATCGTAGATGCTGCTGGGAATAAAACACCAATCATCGCGGGTCAAACACTATCTTATGCTGATATTAAGGTATGAAAATTTATGCTATTACAGAGGACGGAACTCGAGTATTGCTTGGAACTGCGGATACAAATGGCAATTTAAGTTTTGTCGCTGATGGAATGAGTATCGAAGGTTCAAACTTAGTGGCGATTGCACCACCAAGTTTGGCTGTTACGGGTAATTCTTTACAGTTGAACGTGAAGCTTGAATCTCTTGCAACTGAAAAATCGAATGGTTCAACTGCAAGTTCAGAATTAGAGTTCGGTGTAATTTTGTATCCTGCTTCTGTAACAAACGTAGCACCTGAAATTGAAATTGAACCAGAAGTAGTCACTGTTGGTGCAGCTGTTGCCGGTCAAAAAATTGCTGCTTATGCTGCATCGGATGCAGATAATGATAGTCTGACTGTGACATTTGCTAATGGCTCGACAGTTAGTGCCGACGGTTTCTATCAATTATCATTGGCTGATCAATCTGTAACCTTAACTCAGAAAGGTGCGGATCAGCTAAATTCAGGTGCTGTATTGCCTTCGATAAGTCTTCAAGTTACTGATGGTAAAGTTACAACTCCTGTAACTGGCAATGCTGAACTCATTGAGTTAAAAGCAACATTAACAAGTGAAATTTCGGTATCAGGGTCAACATCAGGTGGAACTGGTGGTGGTGCGTCAAGTTCAGTGATTAACGTTCCAAACCTAGGTACGATTTATAAAGATGCACAAGGTAATTATGTTTCTGATGATCTTGTTGCGGGTGCGAAAATTGTAGATATTGCTGCACAGATGCAAGCTATTATCAATGATCCACAGTATGGTAATGATTTCAATAAAATTAACGAAGCGCTAAGAATCTTTACTAATTTGAAAAGTGAAATTAACGTTTCTGAAATTATTATTATCAATTGGGAGAAAATTGACAAAGTTCTGACTCAGAATGAGCTTGGGCTTAATTTCTCAAATAGTTTCCCTAAAGACTTTGGAGGTGAAAAAGGTACTCCGAGTGACTGGATTGTATTTGATGAAGCGTATTCAGGTGAAAAATATCCTGTCAATTCAATGATTTTAAACAACTCTGATACAACCAACTATAATGATGGTTTTAACTTGAGTATTACGGGTGTCCAAAATGTAAGTGGTTTCCAAATTAATATGTTGGAAGGTGTGCTATTTGCGGATGGAACTCAAATTGCTAAGACAGATGAGAAAAATCAAAATGGACAGGATCAACTTGGTGTAATAGCTCCGGAAGCAGGCGTTCCAGAGAAAGTTTTACAATTTACTTTACATGCAGAAGTTCTAAATGATGCAGAGGCAAATGTGAATGTAAATGGTGTGAAATTTAAATCTGCTGCTCTTGATGCTTTAGTTGATGCCAAAGTTTCGGTAAATGGTATATCAGTAAGCAAAGATTCAGATGGGTATTATGCTTATCAAGGCACTTCAAGTAGTCAAGTTGAAGATTTTGTAGTGAAAGTTACAGTCCCTGAAACCTCAATTCAAGATGTAAATGTACTTACAACCCAGCTCGAAACAGAGTTAGGAAACAGTGACTGCGACAGCATCGTTTGCGATGTTCTCATTAGAAAGTGAAAGTTTACTTATTGGTGATGATATTGTTTTTGACCTTCTTGCAGATGACAATTTGGGCGGTAATACATTAACAACAGTAAATGATTTTTCTATTGCTGACCAAATCGATATCTCTTCATTACTTTCTGACGATGCAACTGAAGCGAATCTCGCAGAGTTTGTAACAGTAGCATATGACGAAGAAACTGATTCAGCTGTGATTTCAATTGACCGTGATGGCACATCAGGTCTGAAATACGAATCACAAGATCTCGTGGTCTTACTCAATCAAACGAGCAAAGTCGAACTAGATGACCTAATCAACAATAATCAAATTATTTACTAATCATTTGATGAACTAAAAAAGCACCTTCGGGTGCTTTTTTTTGCTTCCCAAAAAGTGAATGCAGATTGAAGACTTGGTTTTAATCAACAACTCATCGGAATTAAAACAAATACGCTATATCTACACTTGTATATTGAATAAGCTTTCTTTGCGCTTAAAAAGCGACACTTATCTGATGACGTAGCTCAAAAGGTATGCATAAAAACAAATTAATGGACAATAAAAATGAAAAAGAATCTCTGGATTAGGACACTTCTTTGTATGACAGTTACGGTGTCGCCACTTATTTTCGCAGCGACAACCACTGCACCCGTTCCACCCAATAGCCAGCAAGTCTTTTTTGTCGGCAATAATTGGGATGGTACGGTTACAGTGATCAATCCTGCAAAAAACTATCAGAAAGTTGGTGTCATCAATATGGTGCCCGACAAAAAACAACGCCTCACTGAAATTTACCTCAACCCAGTAAAATTAATCGCTTATAGCTATATTCGTAATACGGCAGGAGAGGGAAATGATCAATTGGTCGATGACATGTATTCCACACCAGATGGCAAATCGGTGGTTGCATCACGCCCAAGTTATGCTGATGTCGTCTCGATTAACATTGCAACGGGGAAAATCAATTGGCGCACACCCGTTGAAGGATTTCGAGCAGACCATATGGCGGTTTCACCCGATGGACAACAAGTTGCTGTTTCAGCATCTTCAGGTAATGTCGTACATATATTCGATATCAACACAGGCAAAGAACTAGGACGTTTTGCGACGGGCGATAAACCACATGAAAATATCTATTTTGCCAACGGTACTAAAATCCTAAATTCAGCCATTGGTAATGTCGAAACAGCCATGGATGCTTCTTGGCAAGACTTTACCAAAGGCAAACGCTACATCACGATAGCAGATGCTCAAAACTATAAAGTCCTCAAAAAAATAGATTTTAGACCTGCTTTAGATGCCGTAGGACGCAAAGACTTATCAAACTCAGTTCGACCGATTGTATTTAGTAAAGATGAATCCAAAATCTATGCGCAGGTCTCATTTTTTAATGGTCTGGTCGAATATGATCTCAATCAAGACAAAGTCACGCGCATTGCACAGCTTCCGGGAAGTACAACTATTCCCTCAGATCGCACGAAATGGGTGAATGACTCACGCCATCATGGGCTTTCCATCAGTGGAGATGGTGAAAAACTATGTGTCGCAGGAACCATGGATGATTATGCCACTATCGTCGATCGTAAAACTTTGACTGCAGCCAAATTGATTGCTGCAGGCAAACCGTATTGGGCAACGCAAAGCCCAGATGGTAAACGCTGTGTAATTTCTGAAAGTGCGACAGATGCAGTAACCGTGATTGATTTTGCAACAGGTGAAAAAGTCATCACAGTTCCAGTTGGCAATCACCCACAGCGTGTTCGTTTGGGTTATGCGCCAGCAGGATGGGGCAACTAATAATTTAGATAAAATTAAATAAAAAGGTAAATTCAGAGTCAAATCGGCTCTGAATTTTTTAAATATCAGAAGGTGTCTAGAGACTGCATCATGAATAAAAAATGGATTGTTTTAGGTTTGACGTTTAGTTTAATTTTATGGTTGATGATTCAGTTTTTAAAACCACGGCAGCAGGAGGTTCATGAACAGCTACCTTTAGATCAACAAAAAGTGTCCGAAACACATTCAGATCAAACCACGGAAAATGTTTTACAGTATTCAAGTTCCAAACCCAAACAAGAAAGACAAGATAATGAAACGCACACCCAGTTATTACAGCAACGTGAACAGGTATTTCAACAATTTCAGCAAATAAACACACAGATGAGTCAGGGGCAGCAGCCGAATCAAAATCAAGTACTCGCTTTACTCGAGCAGCAATACAGATTGGTTGAAAAAGGCGTCGTGAACGTGGATGAAGCTATTTCATCTATTCAATATTTACGCCAAATACTTCCCGAAATGGATCGATTTTTAGATGGGCAGCAAGCTAAATTGGAACAACTCAAAAATTGAATAAGGCGGATTAAATCAGCTTTTGAAGGTGAACAAACTTGAATAAAAATTTTTAACTGATGTTACGCAGTAACATCAAAGCGCAATTTGCTTCAAATAAAACAACGATACGCGGTAACGTCATCCGCAAGTGTTTAAGACAGGACTACTTCTAATCAAAAATGTTTTTGTGATGCTTTGAATAATTTGACGGTAGTGAACGAGTTTTGCGGATGACAATGGTTTTGGGTACTTTTGTCGAAACAAAAGTATCTCCAGCCGAAGGCTAATCTCTTTATTTAATCCTTAGATGTAAGACTCCGTCGAATAGGCTTAAAATTATTTTAAAAATGCGAAATTACTTTTATGTGCGTAACATCAGTTTTTAAGAAAAGAACAGGAGTCGAATAGCGCAGAAATAGAATAGTGAATTTTTTAGAATATTTTTGAATTGAGTTGAATGCTGAAAATTCATTTAATGACTTGGAAGATAAACACTCCGAAGATGCCGCTGCAAATGTCGTGACCCTGAACCCGATGAGTTCAAGGTGGACGCGACGTACACTCGCTGGGTTTCCCACACGAGGAGGGCATACGCTCAGAATATACAGAACACATCCATAAGTTTAAGTATCGGCAGGGGATTAGACCTAGCTGGCGAACACCTCAGAGATGTACTCAGTATAACGAATTCAGCGTTATTGGCAAATCACCAAACGCTGACAAAGTGTTTAAAATGAAGCAATCGGGCAAAGTATAATCACTAAACCACCGATTAATCAGTCAATTCTTCCACTTGTTCCAAAATATTTTGCAACAAAAGTTCGCAGTTTGCATATTCTTGCAAACTCTTATTCATCGACAGGACTTCTTGCATTAACTCAAGTGCGACCATAATGATCAACTTGCTTGGTTCCATACGTGGCGCTTTACGACGAAATTCATCGTATTTGTCATTCAGCAGCTGCGCTGCACGTTCTAAATCTGCTTGTTGGTCAGAGGTCGTCGCTAAACGGAAACTATGACCTAGAACTTTTAAATCAACTGCAATTTGTTCACTCATGATCAAACTTCCTCATTGCTTTCAGCCGGATGCGCCAATTGTTGAATTTCTTGTGCATGTTGATCTTGAGCAGTACCTAAAATGGCTAAACGTTGAATAATCGCTTCAACTTTGGCTTTGGCATGTTCATTTTTTTGAAGCAGACGTTCACGTTCTTGCTTTAAACCTTGAATTTCTTGCTGAGCATGACGTTGTTCATTTTGCATTTTTTCTTTGACGATACGTAACTCATTACGCTCTGCCAAAATTTCCTGAAAACGATTTTTTAGATCAGTACAGCTTTTTTCGAGGCGGCTGTATCGGTCAGCCAAAGCAGTTGCATCAGTATTGAGCTGTTGAAGTTGAGCACGTGAATCAGTTAATTGCTCATTCAGTGTTTCAATTTCTTCTTGTTTCGAGGTGATAATGCCGTTCTTATGTACAATTTGAGCATGATGCTGCTCATTAGATGAGTTTTTCTCATCTTGTAAGGCACCATTTTCGCTTTCAAATTGCGCCAGTCGCGTTTTTAAAACGCTAATATGCGCTTGGAGACGCTGTAATTCTTCTAACATAACGTAGTCGCACAGTCTTGCAAACAAAGGTAATATATACGAAGTATAGAGATTGGATAAGCGAATGCAAGACGATATTTCAGGTTGGTCAGATTGGTCCCAGAATTTTTCTAAAATTGAAGAAATTTCAAGCCCAAGTGAGTTACACGGTCTACTCACTGGTATAGTTTGTGTGTCACAACCCCCGAGTCGTGAAGAGTGGCAACAAATTTTAGCAACGCTTGATGTAGCTGAATTAGACGAAGATGCGGTGGCATTGTTGACTGAAGAAGCAGAAGATGTAGCTCATTCACTTTCAGATGATGAACTCGACTATCTTCCTTTATTACCAGATGATGATCACTTGCTAGGTGAGCGTGTGCAAGCCTTGGCAGATTGGTGTGCAGGTGTTGTTCTTGGTTTTGGTTTAGCGGCAGGTCATCTGCGCACCAATGAACAAGAATTGATTGAGCATTTACAGGATGTCGCTTCAGTAGAATTTGAAGATTCAGATGATGATGAAGAAGGTGAAGAAAGCTATCAGGAATTATACGAATTTGTTCGTTTAATCCCAGTGAGTCTGTCGATGGGACGTACCAAAGTTGATGTTTCAGAAACACCGTTGCTACAACTGAGCGCTAAAAATTCATTGGCTCAAGCGGGCAATGTGGTTGAAATGTTCACCCCACACCGTCCAAGTTAAGGCATTCTTTTTGCATTAATAATTAATAGATGATGGGCTCTATCTAAGGAGTTCATCATCCTATTAAATCAATCATAGTCCAAGCGTATAAGAAGCATATCAATGAAGAAATTAACTCAAGCAGATTTTCAGGAACGTCGTGACATCCTTGCAGGTGAAATGGGCTTACGCAGTATCGCAATTATTGCCACGAGCAAAGAAGCCATGCGAAACCGTGATGCCGACTATAAATTCCGTGCTGATAGTAGTTTCTTTTATTTAACAGGTTTTGCTGAACCTGAAGCGGTTGCAGTGATTGAAACCTTTGATAGCGAAGAAGAAGGTTATAGCTATAGTTTGTTCTGCCGTGAACGTGACCGTGAAATGGAAATTTGGAATGGTTACCGTGCGGGTATTGATGGCGCGATTGATGACTATGACGCGGATGAAGCCTTTGCTATCGATTTATTAGACGAAGAAATTTTAGAAAAATTACAAAATAAAGATAAATTATTTTACCGTATCGGGCAGCAAGCAGATTTTGATGCCCGTGTGGCGCAGTGGATTGCAGCTGCAAGCGGTGAATCACGTAAGGGTGCAAGTGCGCCGGCACAAGTCATTCAATTGGATCGCATTATCGATGAAATGCGTTTGCATAAGTCTGATGATGAACTCGAATTGATGCAGATTGCTTCGGATATTTCAGCAGAAGCGCATACCCGCGCCATGCAAACAGTCAAACCGGGCATGATGGAATATGCACTAGAAGCAGAACTGAATTATGTCTTTGGTATAAATGGCTGTGTACCGTCCTATAACAGCATCGTTGGTGGTGGTGAAAATGGCTGTATTTTGCACTATGTGGAAAATGACAAAGAATTGAAAGATGGTGATTTGGTACTGATTGATGCAGCGTGTGAATATCAACTGTATGCCTCAGACATTACCCGTACTTTCCCAGTCAATGGTAAGTTTAGCCCTGAACAAAAAGCACTTTATAATGTCGTGCTCGATTCGCAAATTGCGGCGATTGATGCTGTGCGTATCGGCAACTCGTATAAAGAACCGCATAACGTTGCAGTGCGTATTTTAGTTCAAGGTTTGCTTGATTTGGGCATCATGCAGGGAGATATTGACGAAATCATCGCAAAAGAAGGTTATCGTCAGTTCTATATGCATGGCACAGGCCACTGGCTCGGTATGGACGTGCATGACGTTGGTTCATATAAACAAGACGGTGAATGGCGTGCCTATGAAGAAGGTATGGTCGTGACTGTTGAGCCGGGGCTTTATATTGCGCCAGATGATGAAACTGTTGATGAAAAATGGCGTGGTATTGGTATCCGTATTGAAGATGATGTTGTAGCAACTCAAAATGGTCCACGTGTTTTAACCGCTGCAGTGGTGAAATCTGTAGAAGAGATTGAAGCGCTGATGGCGAAAGCGAAAGCCGCTTAAGTTTATACAGTATTTAAAAAAGCCGGTCAGATGATCGGCTTTTTTTTATCTATAAGCAGTCATATAAATACTAATCATACAGACAATGTTAATTAGCAATGTAGTTGATTTTCTGATGTTAAGTTTTTACAAAAATTAGATATAAGTCTTTTAAAATTAATCGTATAAATTTTTTATTTTAATCATAATTATGGGCGTTAGAAAAGCTGGGGTGGTTATTCCCTTTAATGGCAATCAACAGGATATAGAAAGACTGGTAAATGATTGGCTGGTTTATTTTGAAGAAAACTCAAAATCTGCATTAGATATAGAGTGGCTGACGGATCATGTTGTTTGTATCAATAGTGCCGGATTAGCGCATTTTGCTTTTACTGAACCTGAAAAATGGAGCAGCTTGCTGAGCAGTGGGTTACCGATTAAATGGATGATATTCTTTGATTTTGCAGACACAAATTCAAGCTATAGCTATGCGTTTTATAAAGAGGGTGCAGAAATTAGATGTGTCATTCAAGCGGAAGAAGATGAACTTTACATGGATAGGCAAATACAAGATTTTGAAAAAGAATGGTTAAACTTTTCAACAAGATATTTATACGAATATGTTGAAAATGGCAAAATTCAAAAAAAATGGATGACTGATTTAAACAGTTTAAAAGAAGAGATCAATGAAGATTTGGAAAGCTATTATCAATATTATTATTTTAGCGAAAAGGATCATTTAATTTATCATACTCAATTGGTTCGGCTGTTATTGATTGAACTCTTTAAAATCTATGTCGGTTTTGAAATCTTTGATAGTGATTATAATCCAGTAAAGAAAATAAAGTTTAAGTATAACAATCAGCGTACTTATGATGATTATTTAAGTTTAGCATCAAGAGGGGATATTGCAGCCCAAATTAAATTGGGTGAAATGTATGAAACGGGATGCGGCGTCGAAAAAAATGATGTTACAGCACAAGGATGGTATCAAAAAGCGGCTGATCAGGGTGATGATGCGGCGATGCTGAAGTTAGCGGTGCTGTTGTTCAGAAAACCATGTAAAACAGAGGTTCATATCGCTTTAGCTCTGCTGAATCAGTCAGTGGAAAAGGGAAATATAAACGCAAGAACGGCCCTTGCTGAAATATATGAAAAGGGCGAAATTCTTGATCAAGATTATAATGTAGCAATGAGCTTGTACAAGCAATCGGCAAAACAAGGCTGTGCAATTGCTCCCTATAAAATTGGCTTAATGTATGAGCTAGGTAATGGTGTAGATCTAGATTTAAAGATGGCAAAACGTTGGTATCACCAAGCAGCGAATGCTTTTAATCAAGATGCAGAAATTCGATTGCAGGAATTAATCCAGCATTTTAATGCTTAAGCCATTCATTTAAATTATTCCGTATTAAGGAGATCGTTTCTGTCTTTTGTGTTCTATATCTTTATCTATAGCAATGAAAATAAATTGAATACATGAGCGCAATATTTTGACCAAATCATGGAAAATATTAAATAAATATAAAAAAAGCCGATCTATTGATCGGCTTTTTAGCTTCACTTTGCGATTAAGACTTTTGTAAAAATTCTGTCGCTAATTTTAAAAACTCTTCCGGTTTTTCATATACGGCCAAATATCCGATTGCCGGTTCAGCATATTCAGCATGTGAAATCAGATCTATAGCATATTTGACCATACACTCGGGTGCATATAATCATAATTACAGCCATTCACTAATGTTTGTTTGTTGATTTTTTTTCGCTGTCTCAATCACATCGGTATGAATCTACAACTCAGCTTGGTGGGTAAATCTTTCTCAATTATTGGTTTGCAGCCTATTTTCTAAGGTTTGCGCCATAGTATTTTCACACCATGCCAAGGTAAAGTTGGCGCTAAAACCTGTTTGAATAATAGTGCTCGACATCGCTTTAGAGTTGCTCTGTACCTAACTCAAATTAAAGCTTAGTACGTGCATCAACTTTAGGATAAGGCGCCAATAACACAACAAAAATTACATCTTCTGGATATTCTGCTGCGGAATATATCCAGAAAATGTTGTGTAATGAAAAGCTCATTAAACCGAATGGTGTAACATAATTGGTTTTTGCAGCTGCAATCACTTATTCAACTAATTGAGCAATGGCTAAAGGCTGATCATCAGGTAGTTAGCTTGATATCGTCCTTTTGAATGCATCAAAACATGACATGTTCAAATGACGCTGATTTACGCAAATGATGGCTCATACTGATGGACTCAGCCATTTTTATTGTGATTTTCTCTTTTTTAGAGATCAATATTTACGGTAAGAGATGATTAATTTTGTATTTAATCAGTGCAAATACCTGCAACTAATTTGTATTTCATTATAAAAAATCATGCCCTTGATGTAAGATAAAATTCATTACAGATTATATGTATTTCGAGTGAATGTCCTAAATTCGAATACAACATAAAAAAGGAAACAAGCATGCAGCAAGAAGTCATCATTGTGGGTGGTGGTATGGTCGGTTTAAGTTTGGCACTCATGTTGGCCAAAGCCAAAATTGGCGTAAAACTTTTAGAAGCCATTAAATACCCCAATTATGATGATGCAAACCTTGAGCCTTATCACTCGAGTTTTGATGCACGAAACAGCGCCTTGTCACGCCGTACGGTGCAGATTTATCAAGAACTAGGCCTCTGGGATTCTTTGCAGGAACACGCCACACCTATTTTAGAAGTGAATATTACCGAGCAAGGAAGTTTTGGTAAGGCAAGACTCAAAGCAGAACAAGAAAAAGTCGAAAGCTTTGGACAGGTGATTGAAAATGCATGGTTAGGTCGTGTGCTGCTCACAGAAGTCAAAAAAGAACCGCTGATAGAATTAATTGATGGCGTGCAAGTGACCGCTCTGAATCAAGATGCTAATCATGCTTTTATCGAAGCACAGCGTGCTGAAGAACAGCTCAAACTACAATCTAAAATTGTGATTGCAGCAGATGGCCGTGATTCATTCTGCCGTAAAGCCTTAGGTATTGGCGCATCGGTGCATGATTATGACCAAGTGGCGATTGTCACTACAGTACAAACCTCTAAACCGCATGGTCATGTCGGTTTCGAGCGTTTTAGTCCGCTTGGTCCGCTAGCGCTGCTGCCACTTCCAGGTGAATACCGTCGCTCAGTGGTTTGGCCTGTTCCTAAAGGAACTGAAGGCGAGTGGATGGGGGATGAAAATGATCAGCACTTCTTAGATGCTTTACAAGAAACCTATGGCGACCGTGCAGGTAAATTCCAAAAAACGGGTAAACGTTTCAGCTTCCCATTATCCCAAGTGCTTGCAGAAAAACAAGCTGTCGGCCGTGTAGTGCTGATGGGCAATGCTGCACATACCATTCATCCAGTGGCGGGTCAGGGTTTTAACTTATGTATGCGTGATGCCTATGTACTGCGCCGTTATTTAACAGAGCAAAGTACCCAAGGTGCAGATTTGGGTGATGCAGCTATGTTGCTGGATTATGAAAAATCGCGCCTGACCGATCAGCAGCGGGTGATTAAATTCTGTGATTCAGTTGTACGTGGTTTTAGCAACCAGAATCCAATTTTAAAACTCATTCGCAATACAGGATTAGTTGCCTTTGACACCATTCCGGGGATCAAGCCTTTGGTCGCGAATTATGCAATGGGGCTAAAAGCATGAGTTTCAATCAAACAGATGTACTGGATGCTGTGATTGTCGGCGGTGGCTTGGTCGGTGGTTTAACGGCATTGTTATTGGCGCAGGGCGGTGTGCAGGCTACGGTATTGGATGCGGCACCTATTTTGGATGCAGAAAAAACCAAAAGTGTTGCGAATCCTCGAGTTTTGGCGCTCAGTCAAGCCACCATTCATTTACTCAAGACTGTGGGTGTTTGGGAAAAGCTTGCCCGTCAGCAGCCTTATACTGGTATGCAGGTGTGGAATAAAAATGGCTATGGCGAAATCAATTTTGGTCATGTGGCAGAGCAAACACCATCAGTTGAGCAAGCTTTAGGTTCAATGGTTGAACCAAGTGTATTGAATTTAGCCATTCAAGAAAAAATGCTAGAACAACTCGAAGACTACCGAACCCAAGTTAAGGTCAGTCGAGTTGAGCGTGGCGTTGGTGTGTGGATCATTCACCTTGCAGATGGTACCCAGCT
This sequence comes from Acinetobacter sp. YH12129, assembly GCF_013418685.1. Classification (NCBI taxonomy): domain Bacteria; kingdom Pseudomonadati; phylum Pseudomonadota; class Gammaproteobacteria; order Moraxellales; family Moraxellaceae; genus Acinetobacter; species Acinetobacter sp. YH12129. The sequence goes on along the minus strand of NZ_VPBP01000006.1, from coordinate 1,590 downwards.
CAAAACAAAACTGGTGATTGGTGCAGATGGTGCAAACTCATTTGTCCGTGAGCAAGCTTTCATCGATCTAGATGTGCTGGACTATAAACAAGCCGGTGTGAGCTGTGCAATTAAAACCGCCCAACCGCATCAGCATGTAGCGCGTCAAATTTTCTTAGAAACTGGGCCTTTGGCATTTTTGCCGATGGCGAGTCTGAAAAAAGAAGAAAGCGGTTATTGGCAATCGATTGTGTGGACCTTGCCAGATGATTATGCCGATGAATATGTTGCTTTATCCGATGTGGAATTTACTGCGTTGCTCACTCGAGAAAGCCATCACATGCTCGGCGAGGTCTTAGAAGCAACACCGCGTGCTAAATTTCCATTGAAAGCGCGAGCAGCACAGCAATATGTGCATGATGGTCTGGCGTTGATTGGTGATGCGGCCCATGTGATTCATCCGCTTGCAGGACAAGGCGTGAATATTGGTTGTTTAGATGCAGCAGTGCTTTGCGATGTGCTTTTGACCGATAAAAAACGTGGTGTGTGGGCACATGAACAAAGTTTGAAGCGATATGAACACCGTCGTAAAGGGCAAAACGATGCCATGATGCATAGTATGTCCGCGATTGGTTGGTTAGAAACCACCACTTTTTCACCTGTGGTGTGGGCGCGAAACTTTGGTTTAAAACAAGTGGAAAATCAGACTGTTCTAAAAGATGCGTTTATGGCTCAAGCCAATGGTCTGAGTATTTTAAAAGATACAATCTACGCAGCTTAGGTCAAAGTCTGATATTTTTTAGACAGTCGTATAAACAAGGTTACGATTTTGATTAAAAAAGATACGATTTTTTGATTGTGGGTACTAGTCGAAATGCTCAGAGATTGCTAAATTTCTGTTAATTTAAAACCAGCCATTCGCTGGCAAACAGAAGTCATTCGCGGGGAGAACACAATGACTGATATGAACGATTATGATGATCCAGAAGATTCAGTAGTTGATGAAGATGAAGCACAAGCAGCTGAAAAAGGTGCAGGTGACGCAGCTGATTCTGCCTCTGATGGTGACACCTCTGAAGCTGAAACATTAACAGTGACTGCAAAACTAAAACAACGTCAGGCGCTTGAAGATGAAGTTGCTGCGTTCTTAGCGCGTGGTGGTCGTATTACCGAAGTCCCTCCAGACGAATCGGCAAAAGATTAAAAATGAAAAAACACCACGTCATGTGGTGTTTTTTTTTGCTTCATTCGCTTGTGCGAGGATGCATGTCATTCAGTTCTTAACTCTGTATAGCCAAATCCTAAAAACTATAGAACAATAGAGATATGGGATATTCAAAAGATTTTAAAGACAAAGTCATAGAAATTATGATTCGAGATGAAATGTCTGTGCGAAAAGCAGCACAGCATTTTAACATCTGTATACAAACGATTCAGAACTGGAAAAAGTCCACTACAAACAAACCTATTCCTGGCCGTCCAGTTAAAATTAGCAGAGAGCAAATATTGAAGGATGTTGAACAATATCCTGATGATTATCAGTATGAGCGAGCTGAACGTTTAGGAGTAAGCACTCATGCGGTATTTAATGCATTACATGCCGCAGGAATA
>NZ_VPBP01000071.1:0-1876 GCF_013418685.1 Acinetobacter sp. YH12129 | reverse complement strand
TTAAAATGCTGTGCTGCTTTTCGCACAGACATTTCATCTCGAATCATAATTTCTATGACTTTGTCTTTAAAATCTTTTGAATATCCCATATCTCTATTGTTCTATAGTTTTTAGGATTTGGCTATAAGCACCAACATGGCATTACATAGTGCAGCGAGGACTACAGCAACCAAGGCTGAAGGCAGAACCCAGTTTTTGCATGGACTCCTCTCCCAAAGCAACATCAAGACAATGCTACCTATACCGATCACAACGGCACCGATATCCCATTGCAAATCGAGCGGCTGTGACTGCCACAGCACAGACCATGAAAATTGGTTCAAGCCAAACAAATAAGGTATTTGACTCCCAATCAAGATCAGCCCGATAGCTGCCAACAAACCCAATATGACATTGTTCGGAATAAAGTTGGCAAAGAAACCGAGCCGAAATATGCCAAATCCAATCTGTAAAATACCGGCAAAAACAATACACAATAAAAAGGCGGCATAGTTGCCGCCCAGTAATTCAAGCTGTACCAAAATGACTGCTGTTAAACCTGCTGCTGGGCCTGCAACACTGATATGTGAGCCACTCAGTACCCCAACTAAAATACCACCGACAATGCCAGCAATAATGCCAGAGAGAATCGGTGCGCCAGAAGCCAATGCAATGCCTAGACATAGTGGTAAAGCCACGAGAAATACCACTGTTCCAGATAAAAAGTCGTGAATATGAAATCGATGTCGTTCAATTTTAGATATCATCATTTTACCGTTTATAATAAATATCAAATAATTAGATGTAAGTATGTAAAGCCTAAAGTTTGTGACCACTTTATGGCGTGACTTATATTGTCTGACAATCGAACGATTCTATAGTGTGTTTTGATACGTGATTTGTGTGATTTTTACACTTTATTGCGAAGTTTAAGATTCAGCTCATTTATCTTTGATAGGCCGTAAAAGAAAATAAAAAAAAACCTCCCAAATGGGAGGTTTTTTTATCTTTGTGCTCGATCTCCTAAGTATGCAACACAGGCTAAGGTCACAAATACAACTCTTAAAAAAATAAATAAAATTAAACTATTCATTGTATTTTTCAAAATAAAATAAATATTAGTGGAAACTTTAAAAAATTGATTTTCATAGAAGTAATCCGATATAAAATAGAGAATTAATAATAAAAAGCTTAAATAAGTTAAGTATGAAAATGCTGTAGTGAATAATGTTCTGATTGGTATATGTACTCTCTCATCTGCAATTATTCCTTTTAAATTATTTTTAGCGTTAACATATATGAAGTATGGATTGTTAATAGTTAAGCAAGCAGCTAATGCTGCTATGTAAAAGCCAGGTAAAGCAAAAAATAAATTCATTAAACTTGCGAAGCTGTCACTTCTAAAAATCAGCTCAACATTTTTATTAAATTTCCAGAAGACTATTAAATAGATGAAAAATACTAAAACCGATATAGTTAATGGATAAAATGTATCTATCCTCTTTTTAATATCTTTACCTTCATGTAACCATTCAATTTTTAGATACGATCTTATATATTTAAGCATTCGGGTTCACTCTAGATCGGCATAGTCATCAATATTTATATTAAATATCTTTTTACAAAGAGTGTCATCAAATAGCATTTGATCAGTAAGAACTTGGCGCTCGTAATCTCTAAACCATTTTTTCTTTTGGCACATACTTGCTATGTTTTCTTCTTCAGGCTTTAACTCAACTATTCTCGTATTCCCTGCATCTGAATAACGCATTTTATAGCCAAATCCTAAAAACTATAGAACAATAGAGATATGGGATATTCAAAAGATTTTAAAGACAAAGTCATAGAAATTATGATTCGAGATGAAATGTCTGTGCGAAAAGCAGCACAGCATTTT
>NZ_VPBP01000070.1:0-1887 GCF_013418685.1 Acinetobacter sp. YH12129 | reverse complement strand
AGATTTAAATCCAATAGAAAATATGTGGTCACGAGTCAAGGCGATTCGAACTAAGTTTAGAGTTAAAGATATTGATAAATTATTTAAAGATTACTGTAATGATTTATTTGGTATTTAGCTATAAGTGTCCATATTGGTCATTCACATGTTTAAAGTTTTCAATATCGACAAAGAACACAGCAGTGTTCGCTTTTAAGTCAAATAGCTCAAACAGCTTTTCATAAAAATAATTACGATTTGGCAATTGGGTTAATGCATCATGACGTGCTAGATGAATTAGCTTGTCATTTTCTGAAATCAAGTTTTTATTTGACTGTTCAATTTCACTAAGTAAACCATTAAAGGCGGTACTGAGTGCGTGTAATTCTTGAATATCAGAGTTTGAAACCCGCATTTTATAATCTTTCTTAATGCTAATGGTTTGGGCTGATTCAACAATAGAGCGAACAGATTGCATTAAGTATTGATAAACAGAATTCACCGACCAAAACACAGTAGCCAATAAAAGAATAAAACCTAAAAACAAGCCCAGCAAAATTTTATGGAAGAAACTAACTAAATCTGAAGAGTTTCCATATACGACCAGTTCGCCGTAACTTTTCTGATCATGATGAATATCTAAACGAATCGGTTGGCTAAAAAAGAAATAATCTAAAATCGCTTGGCTAGAGAATGTTGAAATTTCTTGTTGCTCAGCATGAGCAAGCGACGCATTTTGATGGTTGGTAATTTCAATCGATCGAATGGGATACAGTTGAGTGTATTCATTTAAAATTTGACGCATCGTTGTTTGGTCATTAAAGACCACAGCGGGTTGAACACGTTCGTTTATCGCATTTGATAAAATCGTTAAGCTGTTTTTTGCATAGGTATGCATAGTATAAGTGGAAATCACCAAAAAAATCGCAGAACAAATCGTAAAAGTTAAAGCAAAGATAGTGAGCTGCGAACGCGTAAATAATTGGTGTAATGTAATTGGATTATAGAGTTGTTTCATTCAGCTGACTCCGATGACTTCGCCAGTAATAAAACGCGTGGATCAATATGTATTTGTGACTGCGTTAAGCTTTCCATATTAACTTTAAACGAATAACTCTGATTTTTTTTATACAAACAAAATGCACTGCCCGACTCACACTCACTATTGTTACTACTTAGAGAGAGGGCGGGGAAATTAACATGGTTGTTTAAAATACTTTGTTCTTCTTTTGCTGATAGATTGGAAAAAAATAAAACTTGGCAATGACTGGATTTGATGTCATTCACATTGATGGCTGTAATTTTATAAGTGCTGTGGGTTGGTGCAAGTTTTTTAAAATCATTGACTAAACTTGAATTATTAATCACACAAAATTTGGGTGAAGTGGTTTCCCACTTGGCATAACTCAATATAGAGAAAGTGGTTGTGAAAATATTTGCTGTGGGAGCTGTATATAATATGGGTGAAATGGAGCACGCCATTATTAAATAGGCAGTTTTTTTAAAAACAACCATACGAAATCAAAAATTCTTAAATTAAATGGAATGAAAATTGGGTTTATATACGTTTTATTATATGAAATAGGGCGTATATAGCCCAATAATAATACAAAAGAATGTTTATGTGTTTAAAAAAACGACATGCGTAAAATAAATCATAAAAAAGGTGTTGCAACGGTCCTGAAATGCTGTAGAATGCACATCCATCGGCGGTGATGAAGATTAAAACTTCTGATAAAACAATGACTTGGTTGAGTTGATTAAGTTGGGTTTTATTTGATAAGTTTAAAAATAATTTGAATTACCGGTTGACTCTTTAGAAATAAAGAGTAATATAGCCGACCTAGCTTGCTGGTGACGAACCAACAAGAAGATCATTAAGAGATTATGAAGAACAACTTGTGTGGA
>NZ_VPBP01000069.1:0-1957 GCF_013418685.1 Acinetobacter sp. YH12129 | reverse complement strand
AAAATGCTGTGCTGCTTTTCGCACAGACATTTCATCTCGAATCATAATTTCTATGACTTTGTCTTTAAAATCTTTTGAATATCCCATATCTCTATTGTTCTATAGTTTTTAGGATTTGGCTATATTTGTATTAACAGCATTTCCATTTTCTATAACCTTTTCAGCCGAAATTGATGTCCGAAAGACCATCGTTCAAGCAAAAAATAACGATAAACAGGCGCTTTATGATTTGGCTGTACTGAAACATATGGGGCTAGAAGGTGTGGAGATTAATCTGCCTGAAGCCATAGCGCTGTATAAGCGTGCTTCTGCCTTAGGGCACCGCTCTGCAAATCAAAATTTGGGATTGATGTATTACAAAGGTGTAGGAGTAAAAGTAGATTATGTAGAAGCCGCAAAATGGTTTGAGATCGGTGCTGAAAGAAACTTAGATGATTCAAAGCGTATGCTTTTGATTATGAATAAATATGAACTCATTCCAAGGAATGAGAAAAAATTGGAAAGTCTTTTAATTGAATTTGCAAATAAAGGCAAGCAAGAAGATATCGAACAATTGGCCGACTATTATTACTATACGAAGCAAAATATGCAGCTTGCTGAAAAGCCAACGATGTTGTTGGCTGAACAAGGCTTGGCTCAATATCAGTCCCGTTTGGGTATGATTTATTATCAAGGTATTGACGCAAAGCCTGATTATAAAAAGGCTTATCCGTGGTTTTTAAAGGCTGCGGAAGCAAATGATTTGAACGGAAAAATTAGCGTAGCAAGTTTTTATTTAGGTGGGCTAGGCGTACAGCGAGATTTTGAAAAAGCTGTTGCATGGTTTAATTCGGCTTATGAGCAGGACCCTGTGAAAACATGTGAAATTCACAGTCTCGTTCTGTCAGAATTGAACAATGAAACACAACAATGTGAGTTGAGTAGAAAACATTAAAAAGCCCCCATGGTTAGGGGCTAGTCGTATCACTCGCGTGATACTCATATAAGGCTCATCTCATACTGTGTATATTAAAGCATAAAATTGAAAAAATGCTGAGTAAATTGACAGTTAAAACTTTGTTGTTTTAGGAAAAAGCGATCGCTATACTTTGCCATGAACATTTGTTCAATTCACTATAACCATAAAGAACTATATTGATGAAAGAATATAAAGTTGTTATCTATCAAGAAGGTATGCTGGGATCTTTGCTGCTTGGCTCTTCAAAAGTTGATCCTGTTAAATTCACTAATTTTTTAAATCAAAATGCACAGCAAGGTTGGGCGGTGATTACGATGGAAAAGGATATCCGTCGTATGCTGCTTTTTTGGAAGCGCGAAGCTTATGTAGTTGTTTTGGAGAGAGAAAAATGAAATACGGTGTCTTTAGTGCACTTATTATTTCAGTTTTATGGGGTTTATTAGCCATCGCTCAATTATGGTTTGAGTTGCTCAGTATCGAAGTATTTACCAAACTAACCGTCACAGTAGTGATCTTAGAAGCCATCATTATTATTGCAACATTGGTCATACGTGAGTATTTGACAGATAAAAAATTGAAAAAAGATGGCTATATAGATTAGAACACATAAATAGGGCAATTGAGTGCTGAACTCAATTGCCCTTAAATTTTAAAGTCATCTTATAGATTAAATCTATATTGGCTCATTACTCAATCATCATAAGGTCAGCACTGCTGGCAGATTTTAATTGTCGTAGCGCAAAAATAGAGCGTGTATGGCGTATACCTTTCATAGAATATAAGTTTTTACGCAAAAAACGCTCATAGTGTTCAGCATTTTTAACCGCAACTTTCACTAAATAATCGTAATCGCCAGTGACTAAATGTGCCTCTGTTAGCGGCAGTGTAAAAATGACCCCCTAATGGCATTTAAAAACTGACCCCCTTGGTTAATATAGCGGTCATTTTGGACTGCTCAACATGTTAACTTTGGAGCAAGCAGTGACAATCCAAATACTT
>NZ_VPBP01000068.1:0-2077 GCF_013418685.1 Acinetobacter sp. YH12129 | reverse complement strand
TGGCCAGAAAAATGAGTCGTTCTCGCTGTTCTAAACTAAGTGGTACAGAAACAATCCGAGGCATGTGTGAACATCTGTTAACTAAAAAAACCTTTTCGCATGATTAGTTATTTTTGTCAACTTATATTCAACACCGGACACATCAGAAATTAACTCCTTCATGAGTTTATGTGCATGTTCAATAAGCTGTAGTGGTGCTGAACGTGTTGTACGAATTGCTGTATTCATAATATCTTCATTAGATTGAAAGTTGAACTTCAGCTTTTGCAATAAGTGCTTCTAGAATAAAAAGAATGTCTTTTTTATTTCTAGCATCGATATAAAAAATCGGGTGATGTATTTGTTGTGAATCCTGCCATTCTTTATAAAGTTTGGTGGATTTATACTGCGTACTGTCTAAATGCGTAATCGCGATGATGATGTTTTCATTATTTTCAGAAAAATAATTTAAATAATCATTCAGCTGCTGAATTGGATGGTCATGTGTATGATCAATCATAATAATTGTACCAATCGCGCCGTTACAAATGGTATTCCATATAAAGTTAAATCTTTCTTGGCCCGGCGTACCATATAAACCAAGTTTAGTACCATCGGCGAGAGTAAGTTCACCATAATCGATCCCAACTGTAGTCAACATTTTTTGATGTGCATTTTGATCAGTATTCAGCGCTTCTGTACTCAGTACAGGAATATCAGAAATACTTTGAATAGCAGTGGTTTTTCCGGCACCCATCGTTCCGGCAAATACGATCTTGTATTGCTGTAAAATCATAATGAAATTTTAGATTCCTAATTTTTTTCGAAGACTACGGAAAAAACTCTGTAGTGGTTTTGAAGATTCTTGAGCTGCTTTTTGGCTATGATAGACAGTCGCCATGGCCGGTATCTCTTCTATGATTTGAGCTATGTGGGATGCAAATAAATATCGATTAATAAAGTTTTGGCTTAAATGTATTTGTTCAGCAATATATTGAGTAGAACTGCCTTCCATAAAAAAAGCGGATATTTTCAATAGTGATTGTCGCTCAGCACAATGCATAGGCTGTGGCCAATGCAAAAGTTTATAGTGGCTTGTGTAATTGGGGGGAGTATCATCTAGGTAATCCCAAACAAATTGCCATAATCCATGCTGTAAATTTATTGATTCCAACCCATATTTAAAAGTGACTACTGTATTGGTATCTGCTGGAATGAGTGTGAATTCGGAATTTTGTGTGATTTGTATATTTTGTTCTATCCAAAACTCGTTGCTTAAGTTATCAATGAGTGCGATTGGTTTTTGATCTAAAAGCAATAGTTGACGTTGATGTTTATTTAAATCTTTAAAAACCTGTGAGATCTGGAGTGCATTTAATTTAGGTTTTATGTCTTGAACAACTACAGGATTGGACACATTTACAGGATTAATAGCACGGAACCTTAACGCAACTAAATGCTCTAACCAATGCTCAAAATGATTGGTATTTGTTAGGGGTAAAAACAGGGTATCGTGTTCGATTTAATTTGCTTTCAATTCATTTTTTTTAAGTTTAAGTATGATTAAAGCTTCGTGCCTTATATTATTTATATTCGGCAGGTCGATAAAGTCATCATTGATTAATAGGACTTGGAGTTTCGAATCTGCAATGTTTGTCCAATGAATAGTAAAAGTTTCAGATAGCTTATTTGAAATAATAGATTTAATGTCATTGATAACATTTAGATTTAAGCCAAAGACAGAAATATATAATGTGCTATTCATGAAATTGTCCAGAAAAAACTGGGTTATTTCAGGTGAAATAACCCAACTTTAAATTAAGAAAAATCTAATTCTTTTTCGAAATGTTTAAGTTCATGGCGAGCCATAGCTAGGTTTGATTTGCTACGGTCTAAAACGAGGTAAAGAAATAATGCTTCATTTGAGTCGAGTGGACGAATTAAGTGATATTGTTTACCTAGAGTAATTAGAATGTCTTCAATTGAGTCATTTAAATTCAATGCTTTGGCAACTTTACGCTTTGAGCGTACAACTTCGGTATTACCAGCAGCAGCTAATTCTAAGTCGATGTCGTTATTGCCTTGTGTTGCCATAGCA
>NZ_VPBP01000067.1:0-2292 GCF_013418685.1 Acinetobacter sp. YH12129 | reverse complement strand
TCCAGATTTAAATCCAATAGAAAATATGTGGTCACGAGTCAAGGCGATTCGAACTAAGTTTAGAGTTAAAGATATTGATAAATTATTTAAAGATTACTGTAATGATTTATTTGGTATTTAGCTATAATTGCTGGAATTTATAACTTAGAGCTGAGTGAAAAATGACTTATGAAAGAAATCTACTGTATTTACAATTGCATCTCAAATTAAATAGCCGAGAATTAGTAAAACGTATTAATCAATATGCGTTACTTCGAACTGAAAGTAATTCGAAAAATCTAATTTTAATAATGTTTTTGATAGGCTCTATCAAAGAATGTAATTTTAAAACCTTCTTAGAGAAAATCACTGATAAATTAATCAATGATTTAAGAGGAGATGTCTATGTATTTGCACGTAAGCATGGTCTTTCTACATGGAGTGGTCGTTATGATGAAATAACAAACAGTGAGTGGTACAAGTTGATTTTGATCAGAGAACTTAAAGTTGATAACCCATTATTGAATAAAGTGATTGCTGCTTATAATGATTCAGAGAAATCACAAGATAAAACTACAAAAGAGCATTACCTGAGAGAAGGTTTGGAAAACTTCTCTATTATTAATTTTACGCACTCTAGTGAATTTGCTTCGGATTGGGAAAATTATATTAAGCGGGGCATCTAACTTTTGTTTCTAAAATGATTTAATAATCCTTGCAAATCATCCGTCTGCAATTTTTCCCGCATCTTTAAAAACTGCTTTTCATCTAAATCATAGAGCTTAAGTGAAAGTAGTTTTTCGATATCTTCCAGAGGGAAACGATATTTAATAATTTGAGCAGGCACGCCGCCGACAACAGCATAAGGTGGTACATCTTTAGTTACCACAGCGCCTGTAGCCACCACAGCACCTTCACCGAGTGTAACGCCTTGCATAATCATGGCACGTGAGCCGATCCAGCAGCCATCACCAATAATCGTATCGCCAGCAGGCACGAAACTGCGTGTATCAAACGGAAAAGCAGAAATCCAGTCGGTACGGTGTAATTGGTTGCCACCCATCATAATCACGCATTCTGCGCCAAAGCAGACAAAATTACCGATATGTAGCTGGTCTATCGGCTTCTCAGCTGTTGCAGGTTTATCATGCAGATAACGCACCACACAGCGCTCAAAACCCTGATCCCAATATGCAGAATAATATGAATAATTACCTTTGATGTGAATATTTGGGTTCTTCACTGTTTTAGAGATGAACTCAAACTCACACCAATGATTGACAGGTGAATTAATCAATTTTTCAGACATAAGGTTTAATAGCAATAATGATTCGCGTGACTATTTTAGCTGACTCACTATAAATGTCGACTATAGATAAATACTTAAGCTCGTTTTAAATGCAGCAAATGCGTGGCTTGAGTATGCCGTATTCGATCTTTACGATTTGCAAAATAGCGCTGAGTAATGTCATGTGCAGATAAATCTTCTAAGACCACATAACCCAGTTTTGTCACGGCACGGTGTAACTCATCACTGTGAAATGTCCCAATAATGGGTTCACTTAAAAAATAGGTAAATTTGGAAACAGCAAATGATCCGACACGCTCTATACCAGTTAAATCTTGATAGGGAATAGAATAATCTAAAACCAATTCGCTACCTGTGGCTGCAAATTCGGCAATGGTTTGCAAGGTGCTCATAGTTGTTTCTGGTTTTAAATAGTGCGTCGTTCCAAGCCAAGAAAAGAAAGTTGGTTGCTTTGTATCATAAGAACTCCGTTTTAAGGCATGCGCTAAATTTTCTTTTTCAAAATCAATAGAAATAAACTCAACATGGTCTGGAATATGTCCGAGTTTCTGTAAACTTCGTATTTTTAATGTTTGAGTATCTGGGTGATCAACCTCAAAAATTTTAATATCTGAGTATTACTGCGCTAATCGGAGGACAAAAGAATCTAAACCTGCACCAATCAGCACATATTGTTTAATTCCTTGTTGTACTGCCTTTTCTAATTGATCTTCGGCATAGCGTGAACGTGCCACCACCTGTGCAGTCAGTAATCCAAACGTTTGATTGGGTATTTTGCTATTCAACGCTTTTATACATGCACGATTTGAAAGTAGTCGACGCCAAATTGGACTGGTGAAATGAAAGGCATAAGGGTCGGAAAAAACAGGTTGGTTCGCATATATAGCTAAATACCAAATAAATCATTACAGTAATCTTTAAATAATTTATCAATATCTTTAACTCTAAACTTAGTTCGAATCGCCTTGACTCGTGACCACATATTTTCTATTGGATTTAAATCT
>NZ_VPBP01000066.1:0-2475 GCF_013418685.1 Acinetobacter sp. YH12129 | reverse complement strand
AAAGCGAGAAGCATTGAAGGATACTTAGCTGGAATTTATGCATCTCTATGTGCTTACCAGTTATGCCATCAAAACAAGCCAACCATTCGAGTAATGGAATGATTGGCTTAAGCAGGATTCAGGTTAATTAAAATGATTTTTGCAAAAACAGGCCTTATGGAATAATGGTCAAAAATCAAAAAAGAGCAACAACATGGCGTATTACAATACCGATAATCATGATGAACAGATTGATCGAATCTTGAGATATTTATTTGATCACCAAACCACACAGTATAAGCGAGCATTATTTTGTGAGGCGCAGCAACAATTACATGATTTGGATATCGCAGCACAGTACCAACTATTTGCATTGGTACGAGAACAACTCCCTCGACGTGCCAAGCTGCTATTTTCTGCCGAGGATTTCCGTGGAAAGCAACAAGTCATCTTGGAAGTCATGCAACATTTAGCATTTGAACGTTAAAAAATGCTTGGAAATATAAAAATGCACGCAAAAAAATGTCTATAAAGCTTGAATAGGTGTGATGACTGAAAAAAATGATGTGCTTTGAGGAAGAAAAGTAGACTAATGATCAATAAATAATCAAAGCTACTTTTATTAGATTTAAAAGCGCTGAAAAAGATTTGCTAGATATAAGAAATTTACTTAATTAAATATCGACTATTTGCTAAAAATTTATAAAAAATGCCTCTGTACACGACAAATTTCATAGGATCCTTGTCCTATCAGGCTTTTTCTTTCTTAAAATTGCTAGCACTTTCTTAAATTCTTCTTTTTTTCCAAAACCAATCAAACGTAGAATAGCCATTTGAACATAGTCCAAACCGTAGCGAAATAAACTTACTGAAAGTCGTCCATGCTTCTTTATTTTTATCGCTTTTTTCCGATCATGTTGCCATTCACCTGTTAAATAGCACCAACAGAAACCGATAGCTAGCACTGCTATCAATTTCTTGACTCGTCTAGGGTGGGTCTGTTAAACGAGTATTTTCAAGATTGAATCCACGTCCTTTGAGACAACTAAATAACGTTTCGATTTCCCAGCGTAATGCATAATCACGAATAGCAGAAGCATTAAACATAGGAGAAACAACAAGTAAAAGTTCTCCATCTTCTAATCGTAGCGCACTAATATACAGTTTCACTCGACCAACCCAAATACGTCGTTTACGACATTCAGTTTGACCAACTTGAAGATGACGAAATAAATCACTAATTTTATGATTCTTGGCTAAGTGATTGGTCACAATAAAGTTTTTTTAACACGTATACAGAAGTTAATGTCATTTTCAATTAACCATGTAAACCATTTCTCACCGATAAATTCTCTGTCTGCAAACACATTCACAATACGATCTTTACCAAAAATGGAGATAAAGCGTTGAATCAAAGCAATACGCTCTTTTGTATCTGAATTTCCACGTTTATTGAGCAATGTCCAAACAATAGGTATCGCTATTCCACGATAGACGATGGCTAACATCAAGATATTAATATCTCGTTTTCCCCATTTCCAATTAGTTCTATCCAAAGTTAATTGGACTTTATCGAATGAAAATATATTGAAAATTAACTGAGAAATTTGACGATAATCGAAATACTGATCTGCAAAGAAGCGTTGTATACGTCGGTAAAATGATTGTGGTAAGCACTTGATGGGTAAGGCTTTAGATGCAGAAGAAAGATTACATGTCTGTTTTACAATTAATGCAAGCATAATCAGTGTAAAATATTTTGCATGTGACTTGTTCCACTTTAGATATTTGTTTAAGATGAGATGTAACTCATTGAAATGTGTCATCATATTCGTCGTCAGAAAACAAGTACTATGCCATTATTTCAATAAGTTATCTTTTTTGTCGTGTACAAAGAAAAAATGCTTAAAAAATAGGTAAAAGTGCAATTTTTTTAGCAAAAACGTTTATAAAAAACACATACGTGAAAAATATAGTGAATTGGGGGTTGCAATGATTCTGAAATGCTCTAGAATGCACACCATACCGACGAGATAGACGGAAACGAACGAAACGCGAAGCGTTGAGTTTGTCTAAGTCCAGCTTCTAGCACTGACGAGGTGTTAGAAAGATCATTAAGAGATTATGAAGAACAACTTGTGTGGATTTTTACTGATTGATTGATCGAAATTATTTTCATTGATTGATGGTAGAAATTACTCGAAGTTTATTTGAGCAAATTTTTGTCAGTAATTGATGAGCCAAGATTGGCACCCTTTAAGGTGCTACAAAGTATTAAACTGAAGAGTTTGATCATGGCTCAGATTGAACGCTGGCGGCAGGCTTAACACATGCAAGTCGAGCGGGAATAGGTAGCTTGCTACCGATTTCTAGCGGCGGACGGGTGAGTAATGCTTAGGAATCTGCCTATTAGTGGGGGACAACATTTCGAAAGGGATGCTAATACCGCATACGTCCTACGGGAGAAAGCAGGGGATCTTCGGACCTTGCGCTAAT
>NZ_VPBP01000065.1:0-3312 GCF_013418685.1 Acinetobacter sp. YH12129 | reverse complement strand
CCTTCCCGAACTCAGAAGTGAAACCTCTTAGCGCTGATGGTAGTGTGGGGTTACCCATGTGAGAGTAAGTCATCGCCAGCTCATTATTCGAAACACCCCCTGATACGTCAGGGGGTGTTTTTTTATGCGGGGAAAAAGGGAAAGTTATCAAAATAGAAAAATAATAAGAGAAGCAAATTCAAAAAATAGGAAAACGAGAGATATTAAAAAAGAATGAGGCTAAACAGCGCTAAAAATTTACATCAAGGCAAGCCTATATTCTTTATAGTGAAGTTTAGTCGCCAAGGTATAAAAACAATAGGATGTGCAAATGCTCCAAGATCTCGATAAAGTCTCTATTTTAGAGATATTGCAGCAACGCTTTGAGGCAAATATGCAGCGGCATCCAGAATTACTTTGGGATGATGTAAAAAAACAATTGATAGCACAGCCCTCAAAACTAAAAATTTTAATCGAAATGGAAAAAACAGGCGGTGAGCCAGATATTGTGACGCTGAATCAGCAATCTCAAGACCTGATATTTTATGATTGCAGCTTAGAGTCACCAAAGCTTAGACGAAGCTTGTGTTATGACCGTGATGCCTTGGAGAATCGGAAGGATCATCCTCCCCAAAATAACGTTATAGATATGGTGCGAGACATCGGTGCTGAGCTACTGACAGAAGAAGACTATCGAGCGATACAGCAAGTTTTTCATTTCGATTTAAAGACTTCGAGCTGGATTGTGACGCCAGCGGATATTCGGCAAAAGGGCGGGGCACTGTTTTGTGATCGACGTTATGATCATGTATTTAGCTACCATAATGGCGCGCAGTCATATTATGCGTCTCGTGGATTTCGCTGTAAGCTGGTGATCGCTTAATCTCAGTGCTATAAATGTTTTTAAAACAATCAAGTGCGTTAAAGCGAGCTTTTCTAAAGATGTAATTGCGTTTGTTTTTTAGACATTTAAAATTTTTCTAAACTAAAGATAGAAATAAATGATGGTGTGTCGTTCTGAAGTTTAATGAAAGAATAGAAGAATTAGGCCTGAAAATAAGGGTATTATTATTTAAAAAAATCAGTTAAATAATCATATATTGATAATGTTTAATAATTAAACTAAAGCATGAAAAATAACACAATTAACATGTACTTATAAGCGACTAGATTTATTAAACATACGTCTAATATCCCTAGAAAACACTGTTCCGTATATTCCGTGGCTGTTGAATTTTACTTAAAAATTCAATGAATGTTATGGACAAGTACTCATGGGAGATGAGAACGATGACAACGGAAAAAATAGACATAAATTCTGTAGTCGATAAGGCTAAATTTACCCCGTTCCACTTCAATGTAGTGGCTTGGTGCTTATTGATTATTTTATTTGATGGCTACGATTTAGCGATTAATGGCGTGGTTTTACCATTATTGATGCAAGACTGGGGCTTAAGTGCAATGCAAGCGGGGATGCTTGCCAGTACTGCGCTCGCAGGCATGATGTTTGGTGCCATGTTCTTTGGTTCTTTAGCGGATAAGATTGGCCGTAAAAAAGTCATTATGATCTGTATCGTTTTATTTAGTGGTTTGACCTTTGCCGGTGGTTTTGCGTCGAATCCAACAGAATTTGGTATTTTGCGTTTCTTGGCTGGTTTAGGGATTGGCGGTGTAATGCCTAACCTTGTGGCTTTAACGTCTGAATACGCGCCGCAGAAGATGCGTAGCACACTGGTAACGACGATGTTTAGTGGTTATGCAGTCGGTGGTGTGATGGCGGCACTTTTAGGTTCATGGTTCACCCCTGACTTTGGTTGGCAAATCATGTTCTTTATTGCGGGTATTCCTCTTTTCCTTTTACCTGTGATTTGGAGATTTTTACCAGAATCTTTGGCATTTATGGTGAAAGAAAACAAACAGGAAAAAGCCCGCAGTATCGTGAAGCGCTTAGCACCTGAAGTGAAAGTGACTGAAAATACAGTGTTCACTTTGCCTCAAGAAAGCGTGCCTGAAGCTGCTAACGTGGTGAGTTTGTTCCGCCGTGGTCGTGCCGTAAATACATTGCTGTTTTGGGTGGCGTTCTTTACGTGCCTATTGACCATGTATGCGCTAAGCAGCTGGTTACCAAAACTGATGATGGCAGCCGGTTATTCTATGGATAACAGCTTAATGTTCATGATGGTCATGAACGTGGGCGCAGTTGTGGGTATTGTTGGCGGTGGTATTTTAGCTGACCGTTTCCACTTAAAACCTGTGTTGATGGTTTTGGGTATGATGGGCGCGATTGTGATGAGCTTGATGGGCTTCCAGTCAAATCAGTTCTTGCTATACATCTTGGTGTTATTAGCTGGTGCTGCGTCTATTGGTTCGCAAATGCTGCTGTACAGCTATGTGGCGCAGTATTACCCACTTGCTGTACGTTCGACGGGTATTGGTTGGTCTTCTGCAATTGGTCGTATGGGCGCGATTGTAGGGCCAATTTTGATTGGTGGTTTGCTCGGTATGAATTTACCTGCGCATTTCAACTTTATGGCGGTAGGTTTACCTGTACTGATTACTGCGATCGCTGTTGCATTGATCATGCATGAAAACGACAGTGATAAAATTGATGTTAAAGAGGCAACTACAGCGAAAGCCTAAGTTGTGATTCTTTAAAAAGAAAAGCCTCCGAAAGGGGGCTTTTTTGGGTTATTTAAAATGCTAATAAAATAATTATTTTATATTTTCTAATATTCTATATTTATAAGTTTTTAAAAAAGATATAAAAACTTAACTATGACTATTTTATGGGGGGAGAGATGGAGTTTATTGAGCAAATTAAAGAAGTAATGAAGGAAGCGCGAAAAGAAATGCATGTTGATCAAATAGCAGAAGCAATCGTAGCGAAATATCCTCATACTCAGCAGCATCTAGATGTTTTATCTAAGAAAATCTCTTCGATACTTTCAAAGGATATTGACAAATATAAAACAAAATCAGAGTTCACAAAACCAAAAAATTCTAAAGGTGCTCCAAGACGGGGGAATTTACAGATTAAAAATCAAAAAAGTTGTACCTGATATTGTTCCACCGCCACCTACAGTTAATGCACTGTATACGGGCAAGGCTGGCGAGTTTGCAGTGATGGCTGAATTATTATTTTTTGGATTTAATACATCATATATGGCTGTTGATGATGATATTGATCTTGTCGCAGCAAAAGATAATAATTAACCTGAATCGCGGATAAGAAATTAACTTGAAAAAAAGGTGACTGAAAACCATTAGGGAGTTACCACACAACCTAAGCCTTCAGCCACCATGTTCGATTTTACATATTTCTTCTGCATCGTT
>NZ_VPBP01000064.1:0-3433 GCF_013418685.1 Acinetobacter sp. YH12129 | reverse complement strand
AAAGAAGAATTGGAATTGAGCATGTATTTGGCAGTTTGAAAACCTTCAAAATTCTTGCTGAGCGATATCGCAATCGAGGCAAAAGACTAGCATTAAGATTCAATCTAATTGCTGGAATTTATAACTTAGAGCTGAGTGAAAAATGACTTATGAAAGAAATCTATTGTTATAACTTATTATAGTGTCGAAATATGAAAATAATCTTAAATAATTGTTAGGTTTATAAAAAAATGTAAAGGCCTACGTAGGTTGTAGGCCTTTTTTGAAGCTTTATATCAACGTCCGTTACGACCGCGGCCACGAGGGGCTTTAGTATTCGGACGAGTTGTGCCATTGGTACGGCGTTTGGGTTTTTCGCTCTCATCCATTTGCCAGATACGTTTTGTACCTGACTTTTTCACTGAGCCATCTTTATTCTTACGAACCATTGGCTTACCACCTGTACCGCCTGGTTTTTTCACATAAGAGCGCGAACGGTAAGGTTCTTCTGCAGGTACATTTTGAAAGTCAGGGTACAGTAAAGGCTCAATTTCTTTGGTTTCACCTGGTTCTAAACCCAATTGAACTAAATCGATGGCACCAATACGTGTACGAATTAAACGTAAAGTCGGGAAACCTACTGCTGAAGTCATACGACGAACTTGACGGTTACGGCCTTCGCAAATTTGGATTTCAACCCAAGAGGTTGGAATGTTTGCACGGAAACGTACAGGAGGATCACGATCCCATAACCATTCTGGCTGTTGCACTTTAATGGCTTTGGCTGGCAAAGTCATACCATCTTTTAGCTCAACGCCTTTACGTAATTGTTCAAGCGCTTCTTCTGTGATGTCGCCATCGACTTGCACTAAGTAGGTTTTGAACTTTTTATTTTCAGGGTTGGTAATGTACTGATTTAAACCACCATGATCAGTTAAAAATACCAAACCTTCAGAGTCCATATCTAAACGACCTGCAATACGTAGACTAGGATCGTCCACGAAGTCAGATATGGTCATATGCGCTTCGTCTTTACGGAATTGGGAGAGCACGTCATATGGCTTGTTTAAGATGACGATTTTCATAGGAAATAACTTCTATTAAATACAATAATTCAAATTGGTTAAGATTTATTCAATAGGGAAATGCAGCTATTTCCCATCTAAATCTCAAAAAAGGTAGATTTGCTTTAGAGTATTATGCGTGAAGCGCAATTAAAAGTCTTATCAAACAGCAATTATTTTTTCACTCGCTTCTCAGGGAGGGTCATAAAAATGGGTTATCAAAAGATCGTCGTTCCAGTGGATGGGACAAAAATTACAGTAAATTCAGACTTATCATTCAATGTTCCCAATAATCCAATTATTCCATTTATTGAAGGCGATGGTATTGGTGTTGATATCACTCCAGTGATGAAAACCGTGGTGAATGCCGCAGTACAAAAAGCTTATGGTGGAAAACGTGCCATAGAATGGATGGAAGTTTATTGTGGTGAAAAAGCCAATAAAATTTATGGTACCTATATGCCCGAAGAAACCTTTGAGGCTTTACGCGAATTTGTGGTTTCAATTAAAGGGCCATTAACGACGCCTGTCGGTGGTGGCATTCGTTCGCTAAATGTTGCACTACGTCAAGAATTAGATCTCTACGTCTGTGTGCGCCCAGTACGTTGGTTTAAGGGCGTTCCTTCACCTGTTCAGCATCCTGAACGTACAGACATGGTGATCTTCCGAGAGAACTCAGAAGATATTTATGCTGGGATCGAATGGAAAGCAGATTCACCTGAAGCCAAGAAAATGATCAAATTTCTTAAAGAGGAAATGGGCGTCACTAAGATTCGCTTTGAGGAAAATTGCGGTATCGGTATTAAGCCTGTATCTAAAGAAGGTTCTCAGCGTTTGGTACGTAAAGCTATTCAATTTGCCATTGATAATGATAAGCCGAATGTCACTTTGGTGCACAAAGGTAATATCATGAAATATACCGAAGGGGCGTTTAAAGAGTGGGGTTATGAAGTCGCACTTGAGCGCTTTGGTGGTGAATTGCTAGATGGTGGTCCTTGGGTCAAAATAAAAAATCCAAAAACGGGCAAAGAAATCGTGATTAAAGATGCGATCGCGGACGCTTTTTTACAGCAGATTCTCATGCGTCCGACCGATTATTCAGTCATTGCTACCCTAAATTTAAACGGTGACTATATTTCAGATGCTTTGGCGGCTGAAGTTGGCGGCATTGGTATTGCACCGGGTGCCAATATTGGTGGCGCGGTACAAGTTTATGAAGCGACACATGGCACTGCACCTAAATATGCGGGTCAAGACAAAGTAAACCCTGGGTCTATTATTCTGTCTGCAGAAATGATGCTGCGAAATATGGGCTGGACTGAAGCGGCAGATCTAATTATTAAAGGGATCGCAGGTGCCATTGAAGCCAAAACGGTGACCTATGATTTTGAACGACTCATGCAAGGTGCAAAACTATTACGTTGTTCGGAGTTTGGACAAGCCATCATTGAGCATATGGACTGAGTTTATTTGCCAATCTAAGTGTAAAAAATGATAGGTGAAAAAAGGACTGAATGATTTAGTCCTTTTTTAGGACTAAACATTAAAAACACAGAATCATAGCTTCTCAATACAATTCAAAATACAGCAATCAAAAGGTGACTTCACGCAATCAATCAGATGGTCTGGCATGCTTGTCATGTTACTAAAAGTTTAAAACCGCACTATTCGAGTGAACTTAAGTAATGCAGAAAATAGAGGGGGATTGATTTCAAATTAATTATTCTCCAGAAATTTTACAATGAAGTAATTCGAAACATTTATCGGGTTGGTTCCATGAAAATTAGCGGTACATTGGTTGTTGTCCTTTAGTAGATGTACATCTAGTAACAGTACATTGTGACACTTATGATGATAAGGAGAAATGAAATGTCTCGTAAACAGCATCAACAAAACCAACAAACTGATCAACAGCAGCAAAATGATCAGCAACAGCAACAGCAACAAGACCAAAAGAAACAGAAACAACAGCCGCATCAACGAAATCAGCGTCAACAACATCATTAGTAGGCTAAAGACTTTGTGAATCAAAGTTCATTTGGCCGAATGGTTTTTAATTGATCGAAATTTAAGTTTTATACGTAGACGAGAAGGAGATGAATTTGTCTAAGAAAACCAAATCACTTAAAAAGGAAATTAAAGCGAGGTTGAACAAAATTTCAAAGCATAATTCTGCTTTGAAAAAGTTAAAGAAAAAGCTGAAAAAAGCTTAGTCCATTCACGATTTATCAAAAAGAAAAGACCTATTTAAATAGGTCTTTTCTTTAAGTTGTCATTAAAAAGTAAACATGTATTCTTTTCCGAATTGGTTTGATACTTTCTCCACCCATTGCTCTATTTTATCAGCTGTCATGACTTGAAAATCTCGCCAATAATATTTCATCTGCTTC
>NZ_VPBP01000063.1:0-4224 GCF_013418685.1 Acinetobacter sp. YH12129 | reverse complement strand
ATTTCAAATGCTGTGTCACGTCATAGCTCGCAAAATCGCTGATTGCCTGCAATGTCGGTAAAAGATCAGGATTAAAACGAGTAATTTCTTCAAGTCGATCAATGTCTGCAACAGCTCCCCAGGTGGTTTGTGGTTTCTGTTCTTGGGTAGTGGTTTGTGATTCTGCAGCTGGCTTAGGCACTGCATCAAGTGCTTGCCTTCGGGCAAGTTCGGCTTGGTAATACTGGCCGTATAACTGCATGTTGTTATGTTCCCGAACAGCCCTGATCGCCTCTAGCTGCTCGGCAATTTCTGCCTGATGTTTCGGGTCTTTACTCTGAACTTTCCATCGTGGCAACTGCGGCACGTCTTTCAAGTTAGTGCCAAATTTCTTGTTGTAGTCTCGGTTTGAAAGGCTGCTAACAAAACTCGGCACTTCAACCTCGATACCCTTGATTGTAATTTTCTTGGTTGGGGCACGTTCTGCAAGAAAATCATTCATCAAATTTTCAGTCGTTTGGCGGACATGATTAACATGATTTTTACCAAAGCCTAAGACATCCGCACTCAGTTTTCGGACTCCACCACGTTCAGGTTTTTTAGCATTGTAACGAGCAAAAAACTGCTTTGGGCTTAAGTGTTCATTTCCAATAACAGGTCTCTCTGAGTACATGAAGTGGAGGTGTGGCTGGTCTTTACCCTCGATAGAACCACGATGATTGTGGATAGCACACGTAAATGCGAAACCATGCTTATTTGCGAATTCATCAATGAATTTCTCCACTAATTCGATTCTTTCTTTTTTAGAAATGTTGTTCGGCAAGGCAATGGTCATCACTGAGCTAGTCCGGCCTTTTTCCTGTTCATATTTATCCGCATTTACCCAGAATTGCTTCGGGTCGGTTTTGGCGTAGTCAGGCATATTCCCAGACCTCACCCATTCGACTTCCTCGCCTTCCTTGCCGTTTCTAAAGTGGGCAGTTCGGGTAATGTAGAAAAAACCGTTCCTAGACGTTGGAGCCTTTTTTTCCTTGCCTGATCTGGTCGTAGTCGTCTTGCCTTTGACGTTGTGCTTCATGTCTAAATAGAACATTTACCTTCCCCCTGCCCCTAGCACTAACGCCCCCTGCAAGGGCTCGATGTAGTGTTTACAAATGACATTAGCCCACGTAGTGGGCGGTTGTCAATTTGTAAACACGGAGACGAGATAAACTAATTTTTTTGCATAAGCAAAGAAATTAGTTTAATAACCGGAATTTTGCGCCTACACTGTATCTAATTAGAAGATTACAAAGGAGTCATGACTTGGCTGGTCGTCCTCGTGAACAGTTGAATGAGCAAGATGCTATTCAAATTTATGAATATCTAAATGACCTCGAATTTTTGAGGGTCAAAGAAAAAAAATGTCTCGAAATGTTCTTACAAGTCGGGTTCAAAAATCTGAATCCTGAACAAGAAAAACTTGCTCGTGATACTCGATATTTGATGAATCGTGCGCTCAAAAATTTTGAGCTTTTGTCTGAGATCCAGTGTAAGCAGAAGCTCACTTCAATCGAAAAACAGATACTAGAACTGCATGAGAAAGATGATATTGATAGCTACTTTTCAATGCATGATTTGCTCGATAGCCAACGTAAAAAGATTGATGCTAAGTTTGCAGAGAACAAGATCCAGCAGAAACTAGCTGCAAAAAACAAAGAAAAGTCTCCAAAAAAGAGCCTGGACTCGAAAAAGTATTTTATCGGTGATTTATGCTTAAAGTGGATTGAATCAACTTTTCAGAACTTGTCCGATGATCAAGTGTTAGATGCATTAAATCGCATGATTGAGAATCAAAAAATCGGGCAAGAAGCTAGAAAATTCTGGGAACAAAACAATCAAAACAAGGATTATCTGAATACTCAAATTGCTGCAACTTCACAGCTAAAAGCACAAGTTAATGCAGCAAAGACAGATTCACGAAATCCATTTAAAAAATGATCTTTAACGACTTCTCAATGTAAAACATACGCTCAAATGCGCACAGAATTGCGTATTTGAGCGTTTTTAACTATCAGCCATGCGTATGTACGTCAAAATAATTAAAATTTAATATACGAGAAATCAGAGCGTTTTAACGCTCATCTTGTTTTTAAAAATAAAAATAATGCCGTTTTGCTTTTGCTTTTGATTTTAAGAATATCTAAACAATAACAGTATCTTACAGAGCGAGTGTCTACGAGCGAACTATGAAACGTGAATTCACAAAGTCGCTCTTTCCCTGATTACAATGCTCCCATTTGCCCTGCTTCGGTAAGTGCAGAGCGTCTCGTAGAGCGCGAACTGATTTTTTTAGTACAGACTCAATCAGCTAAAAATTGCCCCCATTGAGTCGGCTTGTCCGACTCAAAAGATTGTTTGAGCGTAGCGAAAACCAAGGGCAATTTTCGTGTGTTTTTGCTTTTGATTTGGCTTTTAATAATAAAAAAGCTTTTAAATGTTTTTAGACACCTTGAAAGCCTTGTATAGCAAGCATTTCAGAGCTTATATGTGGACATCTACCATGCTATATGTGGACATCTACCATGCGGATAAGTCACTTATATGTGGACATCTACCATGCACTTATTGACATAATTTAATTATGACCATATATTGACATCAAATATTTAGACAATATTAACCCACCCCCTAGATAAAAATGGAATGAAGAAAAATATAGTGGTGAAAGACAACGCATTAATTAACGCAAGTTACAATTTGAGCCTAGTAGCCCAGCGTCTAGTTCTTCTTGCAATCGTAAACGCAAGAGAAACAGGGAAAGGAGTAACCGCAAACGATCCTCTCCATATCCACGTTGAAAGCTACACGAATCAATTTGATGTTCGCCGAAACTCCGCCTATCAGGCTCTCAAGGATGCCTGTGACGACCTCTTTTCTCGTCAGTTTAGTTACCAGACTAAAACAAAAAAAGGGAACATCACACACCACCGGAGCCGATGGGTTAGCGAAATTGCTTACACAGAATCAGAAGCCACTGTTAGCTTGATTTTTGCTCCAGCAGTAGTTCCCCTGATTACGCGACTAGAGCAGCACTTTACTAGCTACGAATTGGATCAGGTTTCAAAGTTGAGTACGGCTTACGCGGTGAGACTTTATGAATTGCTGGCTTCTTGGAGAAGTGTTGGAAAAACTCCAATAATCTCGGTGTCTGATCTTCGCGAAAGGCTTGGAGTCTCAGCTACTGAGTACAAGCTGATGGCAGATTTTAAAAAACGTGTCTTAGATCCAGCTCTCAAGCAAGTAACAGAAAACTCAGACCTTACAGTGAAGTGTGAGCAGCACAAGAAAGGCCGTAGCATTGGAGGTTTTTCTTTCAATCTGGAACAGAAAAGAGTTAATAAGCCAGTTGCCCATAGAGATCCTGACACTGTGGATCTTTTCGTGAAAATGACGGATGCCCAGCGCAGCTTGTTTGCAAGTAAACTTGCCCAGCTTCCAGAAATGGGCGAATACGCACGTGTCGGTGAGGAAACACATGCTTTTTCGATGCGGATTGCTGACATGTTGTTAGTTGAGGAGAATTTTAAAAAATTCCACCCACTGCTGGAAAAAGTTGGCTTCAAGCTAAGAAAAACGCCCTAATTAGGGCGTTTTTTTATTGGGTTAGTAATCAAAGCGGTTCTGATTATCTCTGCTTGGCTGATTTCGCGGGGTCTGAGTGACTTCACTGGTCTTTATGACATGCGCCTGAGCTTGCTCAAATGCTTTCGCTATATGGCTTTGCTGTTTTTCTATTTGTTCAAGTTGAGCAGAAAAAACTTCGTTTTTCTGTCTCAACGAAAAAGCACTAATTGGCTCTAGAATTTCATTCATACGACTATCTGAAAGTGTATTTTGCTCAATGAGCCAAGGCAAAGCATGTTTTGGAGTGTTTAAGCTAAATGACTCATTAAAATCGGTCTCTTTTGCGCTGTAATGCGCTGTAACAGCATTTAAAACATTTTCGCAATATTTGGTATAGTTTTTCAAAAAGTCGTCTGTAATCGCAAATGAGGGCGCTCTAGCGACATCATAAACAGGAATATTAAACCTATTGTCTTGCGAACTAGTCGGAACTCCGTATTTCACAGTTTTTGATTTCAAATGCTGTGTCACGTCATAGCTCGCAAAATCGCTGATTGCCTGCAATGTCGGTAAAAGATCAGGATTAAAACGAGTAATTTCTTCAAGTCGATCAATGTCTGCAACAGCTCCCCAGGTGGT
>NZ_VPBP01000062.1:0-4581 GCF_013418685.1 Acinetobacter sp. YH12129 | reverse complement strand
GAGGATCAGAAAGCTTGTTTGAATCGATGTATTTCATCCGCAGATTATGCACGAATGCTAAGAAATCCGGAGTGCAAATATTAACCAAAAATAAGATCGTTTTTTGATTTATGAAAGAGATCTAATCATTTGGATAAATAAAAAAAACAGCCTGATGGTATTGCAATCAGGCTGTTTTATTTGAAATCTAGTTGTGAAGTTGAATTAAGATCGTGATTTATACAGCGATACAACCAAGCATGCTGCAGCAATGAGCAATACAAAGATAGCGACGAGATAAAGGTCCACAATAAAAATATCCGGCAAGTGTGATTTAATTGTTTTTTAATTAATGTGAAAGGTGTACGGATTTATTATCACCTACAGTTGAATATAGGTCGTTTAAGTTCTGTACCAATCACTTTCTCGTTTGTTACACGGTGTATTTTTTCATAAAAAGGAAGAAAAAACAGTGACTATGCAACATCAAGATAATGGTCAAAAAGGTGAATTTTTTCAGTTAAATGCTGAGGGTGTACGCCTTGCAGAAATGAGTTATCTATGGCGTGATGAACACACTATTGTGGCAAATCACACGTGGGTAGATGATTCCTTACGTGGGCAAGGGGTTGCTCGTGTGTTATTGGATCATTTGGTGGAGTTCGCTCGTGAGAAACACTTAAAAATTATTCCAACCTGTTCTTATGTAGAGGTGATGTTTCGTCGAGACCAGACATTAGCCGATGTTCAAGCCTAAAAAAGCCCGCGATGCGGGCGTTTTTATCTGTATGAAAGTTTAAAAAATGAGTGGTGCTCAATTGAGTTTGAGTTTCAACAGCGTTGATGGTGTTTTGACGATATGTGGCCACAATTGGAACAAAATCGAGCAGATCAATATTCCTAAAACCAAGCTTAAACACATGATATTTAATAATTCAAAGTCATTCAGTACAAAATAAATACTGCCAATGGTCATCATCATTAGTAAATAAATAAGATAGTGAGGAATCACGGTGCGCAGTGTTATTCCTAAAATAAATGAGCAAATAACGACATTTAAAAAATCTGAAACGCCAAAATTATTCAGTATGATCAAGGCAGCAAAATATACACAAGTGATCGATAAAAAAATGAGTAAATTCTTGAGCATGGTAGGCCTCTTTATTCATCTTCAAATGGAAATAATTTCATTGTTTTAATATGTATGAGTTTAAAAAAATGAAGGTGATATCGGTATACGTGATCTTGGTTTTCTGTTGTAAGTTAAAAAGCACATTTGATTAAAAAATATACAAATATTTACTCATCCTGTAGCGCTTTCTACGTTAAAATCGTGCAAATACTTTAAGAATAAACACAATGATACAACTCTGTTATGCCAGTACACGTGTAGAACAACAATTTGATTTAATACAAGATTTAAGTGATATTTTGGTGAGAGCCCGCAGCTTTAATACTGAACAGCGTATTTTTGGCGTGCTGTACTATGCCGAAGGTCGGTTCTTCCAATGCCTGCAAGGTGAGCAAGCGGCTCTCGAACAGCTTTTTCAGCATATTGCGAAAGATACTCGCCATCGGGATATTGTGCGTTATCCTGATCAAAATATTGATCAAATCGATTTTTCAAAATGGTCGATGAAATATGTCAACCGACATAGTGAAATTGCTAGTTTGTTTCAGCGCTTTGGACATTCAAGCTTTCAACCCGACGTGCTCAATCTAGAACAAATTCAGGCGCTTTTAACGACCTTGTTAAGATTAGAAAATGTTGAACAGCCGGTTAAGCTGGATTCAGGCTATAAAAACCGAGGCTATCAGCATTATTTTTAAGCTGAGTATGAATAAAATAAAAAAAGCCCGCTTCGCGGGCTATTTTTATTTTATCTAGTGGGTTTAGGCTTTTAATGCACTGATCAACTTCTGATGTAAACCACCAAAACCGCCATTCGACATAATCACCACGGCATCGCCCTCGCCTGCCTCATTTACGATAGTTTGAATGATGTCATCCAGTGAACGCGCCACGACGGCTTTATTCGCAGCAGCTTCAATCACAGGCTGTAGATCCCAATCCAAACCTTCAGGTTGATACCAAATCACTTCATCCGCTAAGCGTGCAGAATGTGCAAGGCCATCTTTATGGCTACCCATGCGCATGGTATTAGAACGTGGCTCGATTACTGCCCAAAGTTTACGTTGACCCAGACGCTTACGCGCACCTTCTAACGTGGTATCAATCGCCGTTGGGTGATGTGCAAAGTCGTCATACACTTCAATGCCACGGACTGTGCCCAAAAGCTCCATACGACGTTTGACACCGCCAAAGTTTGAAAGTGCTTCACACGCCGTTTCAATCGAAACACCGACATGTTCAGCCGCAGCAATGGTTGCCAAAGCATTGGCTACACTGTGTTGCCCAGTCATATTCCATTTGACTTCGCCTTTCACGACACCATGTTGCAGTACTTTGAAATGTGAACCGTCAGCAGACAATTGCTCTGCATACAGTTCAGATTGGTCATTGGCATCTAAAGATGTTCGCACCACAGGTGTCCAGCAACCCATTTCCAAGACTTCATCAATATTTGTCTCTGTGATGGGCGCAATGATACGGCCTTCACTTGGAATAGTACGCACTAGATGATGGAATTGCTTTTGAATCGCAGCCAAATCATCGAAGATATCGGCATGGTCAAATTCAAGGTTATTTAAAATCGCTGTTTTAGGATGGTAATGTACAAACTTAGAGCGTTTGTCGAAGAATGCTGAATCGTATTCATCGGCTTCTACACAGAAATATTGACCACCGCCTAAACGTGCGCTTTCACTAAAGCCTAAAGGTACGCCGCCAATCAAGAAGCCTGGGTTTAAACCGGCTTGATCGAGCACCCAAGCGAGCATGGTCGTTGTTGTCGTTTTACCATGAGTGCCTGCAACACCTAAGACATGTTTGCCTTGTAGGACGTGATCCGCTAGGAACTGTGGGCCAGAAATATAAGGCAGGCCTTCGTTCAGCATGTATTCCACAGCATCAATGCCACGTTTCATGGCATTGCCGACAATCACGAGATCTGGGTGTGGTTGAAGGTGGCTACGGTCATAGCCTTGCATTAAGGTAATGCCTGCATTTTCCAATTGGGTAGACATTGGTGGGTAAACGTTTTGGTCTGAACCCGTCACCTTATGTCCTAAATCACGCGCCAAGAGCGCCAATGAACCCATAAAGGTGCCACAAATACCCAAGATATGCAGATGCATTCGTTCTAACTCCACTGCTTTTATCGACACATCACTTTGTTATTGTGGTGTTGTCATTATAGATTTGGTTGAAAAGGTTAATTTCATTTGAGAGCAACCATAGCAAGGGTCTTAGCGAAAAGATAGATTTTTTTGTATGAGATCGTGCAAAAAGATTGAGCTCGTAACTGATCAAATGTACGCAATTTTCTTGAGGATAAAAACACGGAAAATAGGCGCGAAATCATGATAAAAAACGTACAATATGCGCAATTTTTTGCGATCTTGATTGCTTATGTCCCTTGCCCTGTTTTTATTGATTATTTCCAACTGTTTTATGACTTTGGCCTGGTATGGGCATTTGAAGTTTTTACATGATGCACCGCTTTGGCAAGCGATTTTATTTGGATGGGCGATCGCGTTACTCGAATACAGTTTTATGATTCCAGCAACGCGACTGTTGGCCAAACATGGGTGGTCATTGGGCCAAATGAAAATCACACAAGAAGTCGTGACGCTCTTGGTCTTTGTTCCATTTATGATTTTCCTTTTTAAACAACCCTTTAAGTTGGACTATTTGTTGGCAGGTTTATGCCTTTTTGGATGTGTCTATTTTGTATTTCGCAGTGCTTAATTGATTCAATACCGCATGGGGCTGATCATTTAAGTGAGGCGTGTTTGCAGGCATTTTTGAGGACTTTACTAAACTCACGGTCTCGTGGAGTGGGATCTTCATAGTCAAAGGTATAATCACTCTCATTGGTTAGTACAGTCTTTGACCGTCTGCTTCAAAGTCCATGAGTGCAAAACCAAAGCTTTGGTCATCACAATACACACGATATTCTGAAATTGAATACATGTTATCATGGCCATCATCTGCTTTGTAATAGCCTGTCATCTTGACCGGCTCACGTTCATCAATGATCGATTTTCCGGTGACTAAAAATTTTTCGTGGATGTAGCCATTACTCTTAATTTGGCCGTTATAGCCTTTTTGTTGCTATAAGAGGTTAAAGTCTTTTTCAAATTGGCTTGTATTGAGTTGAACGAGTTGGGCAAAACTTTGAGAGCTTAGGGCTAGAGTGAGCAGGATGAAGATCTGTTTCATCTTTAAAGTGTCTTATAAATATTGATTTAATAAAAGTTTTTATAAAATTGAAAAAAATAAAAATAATTTTATAAAAATATTATGGAGTTTTCTCTTTAAAGACAACCGTTAAATTTTATCAAATGGAGCTTAAAACTCAGTCCTTCAGGTCAGAGATATAAGCGACACGACATGAAGTGTCGTTTGATTTAACTAAGGACTATTTTCCTTGAGTTTTGATTGTTAATATAAGTACATGAAAACCCTTAAATTACGTA